>NZ_JBQQCG010000030.1:0-121238 GCF_052245575.1 Streptomyces sp. 2A115
GCCCCCCGGCGCGGGTCGGATCAGGGTGTCCGGTGTATTCGGTTACAGGACCGCGCTCAGGAACTCGCGGGTCCGGTCGTGGTCGGGATCGCCGAAGATCTTCTCCGGGGCTCCGGACTCGATGACGTGGCCCGAGTCGAACATCAGCACCTGGTCCGAGATGTCCCGGGCGAAGTTCATCTCGTGCGTCACGCAGAGCATCGTGATGTCCGTGGTGCGCGCGATGTCCCGCAGTACGTCGAGGACGCCCGCGACCAGCTCGGGGTCGAGCGCGGAGGTCACCTCGTCCAGGAGCAGCACCTGGGGGCGCATCGCCAGGGCCCGCGCGATCGCGACGCGCTGCTGCTGGCCGCCGGAGAGCTGGCTCGGGTACTTGTCGACGTGCTCCGTCAGGCCGACCAGTTCGAGCAGGTCGCGCGCCCGTTCGTCGGCCGCGTCCTTGGACATGCCGAGCACGGTGACCGGCGCCTCGGTGAGGTTGCGCAGCACCTTCATGTTCGGGAAGAGATTGAACTGCTGGAAGACCATCCCGATGTTCTTGCGGACCTCGCGGATGTGCTTCTCGCCGGCCGGGACGAGCTTGCCGTTCTTCTCCTCGTGGGTGAGGTAGTCGCCGTTTACCTTGATCGTGCCCTCGTCGGGCTTGGTCAGCGTCATCAGCAGGCGCAGGATCGTCGTCTTGCCGGAGCCGGAGGGCCCGATCAGCGTGACGTGCTTGCCTGAGTCGACCGAGAAGTCGAGGTGATCGAGGACGACGTTGTCCCCGAAACGCTTGGTGACCTGGTCGAAACGGATCAGCTCGCTGCCGTCCACCGGTCGGTTGGCGCCCGCGTCGGGGTCTTTCATCAAAGGGGTGTCAGCGGACAAGACGTCGCTCCAGGGCTCGCATGAGGAGGGAAGCCGGATAGGAAATGAGGATGAAGGCCACGCCGATGACCGTGAGCGGCTCCGTGAACTGGAAGTTCTGCTGGGCGAAGAGCCGCGCCTCACCGAGCATGTCCAGCACGGTGATCGTCATCAGCATCGGGGTGTCCTTGAGCATCGAGATGACGTAGTTGCCCAGTGCGGGCACGACCCGGCGGATCGCCTGCGGGAGGATCACCGCGGTCCAGGTGTGCCGCAGGGGCAGGTTCAGTGCCGTGGCCGCTTCCCACTGGCCGGGGGGCACCGCCTCGATGCCGGCCCGGTAGACCTGCATCGTGTAGGTCGAGTAGTGCAGGCCGATCGCGACGACACCGGTGGTCAGCGCGGAGAACGTGATGTTCCACTCGGGCAGCACATAGAAGAGGAAGAACAGCTGCACCAGCAGCGGGGTGTTCCGGATGAACTCCGTTACGACTCCCACCGGCCAGCGCACCCAGCGGGTCGGCGCCCGCATCAGCAGCGCCCACACCAGACCGAGGGCGAAGGAGATCAGCGAGCCGAGCACCAGGGCCTGCAGGGTGACCAGCAGTCCGTCCCAGAAGTGCGGCATGAAGTCGCCGACGGCGCTCCAGTCCCATTTCATGAGGCACCTCCGCCCGCGCCGACTCCGGTGGTCTCGGGCCGGGGCATCGGGATCTTGCGGAGCTCCGGCGCCTTGCCGACCCCGGCCTTCAGCCGTCGCTCCAGACCGCGCATGAGCCGCGTGAGCAGGAAGGCGATCACGAAGTAGATCAGCAGGACGTACGTGTAGATCTCCGCGCTCTCCTGCAGCGCGAGCCGCACCAGGTTGCCGCTGAACGCCAGGTCGCCCATGCCCATCACGGAGACCAGCGCCGTGCCCTTGAGCAGCTCGATCAGCAGGTTCGAGAACGGCGGGATCATCTCCGGCACCGCCTGCGGCAGCAGGATCAGCCGCATCCGCTGCCAGGGCGTGAAGCTCAGCGCGATGCCGCCCTCACGCTGTGCCGGGTCGACGGAGTTCAGGGCGCCGCGCACGATCTCGGAGCCGTACGCCCCGTACGTGAGCCCGAGCGCCAGCGTGCCCGCCCACATCGGGACGAGTTGCCAGCCGAAGGCGGGCGGCAGCACGAAGAACACCCAGAAGATCATGATCAGCGCGGAGGTGCCGCGGAACACCTCGGTGTAGAGGCCCGCGAGGAAGCGGACGATCCAGAGCCGGTGGGTGCGCGCGATGCCCACCACGAAGGAGACGGCCGCGGCCAGCAGCGCGCTGAAGACCAGCAGCTGGATGGTGGTCCAGATCCCCTTCAGTACGAGTTCCCAGAGTCCCGATGTCATCCGCCGCACAACTCCTTCGCGGTCATATCGGTCATCTCTTTCTCGGTGAAACCGAAGGGCTTGAGGATGCGGAACAGCTCGCCGCTCTCCTTCATCTTGTGCAACTCCACGTTGAAGGCGTCCCGCAGCTTCGTCTCCGTCGGGCGGAACGCGAAGCCGCCGCCGTCGACGTGCGGCTTGCCCTCCACGAGTGGCGCGAACGGCTCGGTCGACTCGGTCGTACGGGAGTTCTTGACGACCTCACGGGTGGTCAGCGCCGTCCCCGCGAAGACGTCGACGCGCCCCGCCTCGACGGCGTTCAGACCCGCGACCTGGTCCGGGACGATCAGGATGTCGCTCTGCTTGTACCCGGCCTCGACCGCGTAGCCGATCTCCGCGTAGCCGGTCCCGGTGGCGAACTTGGCCTTCTCCCGCACCACGTCCTTGTAGTCGCGCAGGTTCTTCGGGTTGCCCTTGCGCACGATGAACGCGTCGAGCATCTGGTAGTCCGGGTCGGAGAAGATGACCTGCTCGCAGCGCTCGGGGTTGATGTACATCCCGGCGGAGACGACGTCGAACTGCTGGGAGTTGAGGCCGGGAATGAGCGAGCCGAACTCCGTAGGCACCGGCTGGACGCTGTCCACCCCCAGCCGTTTGAAGATGACCTTCGCGAGCTCCGGGGCCTCGCCGGTGAGCTCGCCGTTCTTGTCGATGTAGCCGAAGGGGATCTCACCCGCGATGCCGAGGCGTACGACGCCCTGGGCCTTGAGGCGGTCGAGGAGATCACCGCCCTCCACGCCGGCCGCCGTGGTGGCGACCCGGCTGCAACCGGCTGCTCCGAGCGCGCCGAGTGCCGCGACGCCCGCCAGCAACGACCGGCGGCTCACGCCGCGTTTCTCTTCTTCCCGTGCGTCATTCCCAAGTGGTGGAGCCATGGCCGCGCGGCTACCCGGGACCAAGCGAGTTATGCAGATCGATTTCAGCCCTGTGTGGCGCCGACGCGGTCTTGACCCGCGCGGGACCATGGAGGGCATGGCCGATCGTTTCATTGAAATCTCGCTGGTCAAGCGGCAAGTCCACGGCACGGCACGACTGCTCGACGACCGCGCCCCGATCACCTGTGCGGCGGTCTGGGACGCCCTTCCGCTGAGCGGCGACGTATACCACGCGAAGTATGCCCGTAACGAGATCTATGCCCTTTTCCCGGCTTTCGCCGAGTCGGAGCCACCACTGGAGAACCCGACCGTCACTCCCATCCCCGGCGACCTCTGCTACTTCTCCTTCTCGGGCACCCAGTTGGGGACGCAGGCGTACGGCTACGGGGGTGCCTCCGGCGTGCGGGCGGGCACACCGGTGATCGACCTCGCGCTTTTTTACGAGCGCAACAATCTGCTGCTCAACGGGGATGTGGGGTGGGTGCCGGGCATCGTGTGGGGGCAGGTCGTGGAGGGGCTGGACGAGCTGGCGGAGGCGTGCAACGACCTGTGGCGCGCGGGAGCGTTGGGGGAGACGCTGAGTTTCCGGAGGGTCTGAGCCGGAGCGCTCCGCGGGTGGTGGGGACACTGCGGGCCGGTTGTGGCTGGTCACGCAGTTCCCCGCGCCCCCGTCAGGGCCCGCGCCCCCGTCAGGGCCCGCGCCCCCGTCAGGGCCCGCGCCCCCGTCAGGGCCCGTGCCCCTAAAGGGGCGCGGCCCCTCGCGCCTCAGCCGGGGGTGCGATCCCCGCGACCCCCGCCGAATACAGCGCGTGAGCCGTCCGCAGGACAAGCGCGTCCTGATGCCGCGCGGCCACGATCTGCATCCCCACCGGCAGACCGTCCCCGTCCACCCCGACGGGGACGGTCGCCGCCGGCTGCTGCGTCATGTTGAACGGGTACGTGAACGGTGTCCAGCCGGTCCAGCGCCGGTGCCCCGAACCGCGCGGCACCTCCACCCCCGCCTCGAACGCGGTCAGCGGCAGCGTCGGCGTGACCAGCAGGTCGTACGTGTCGTGGAACCGCCCCATCCGCCGCCCGAGATCCATGCGGACGTCCACGGCGGCGAGGTAGTCGAGCGCGCTGAAGCCGGCGCCGGTCGCGCAGATCTCCCGCAGCCCCGGGTCGAGCAGTGCCCGCTGGTGGGGTCCGAGGTGCTGGGTCACCCGGGCGGCGCCGCTGAACCACAGGGTGTGGAAGGCGTCCACGGGGTCGGTGACGTCGGGTTCGGTCTCCTCGACGTACGCGCCGAGCGCGGCCAGCCCCTCCACCGCCCGCCGTACCGCCGCCGCGACCGTCGGCTGCACGGCCACCTGGCCGCCCAGCGAGGGCGAGTACGCGACCCGCAGCCCGCGCACCCCGCCGTCCAAGCCGTCCGAGAAGGGCCCGGTCGGCGGCCCGAGCCCTGACCAGTCGCGGGAGTCCGACCCGCTGATCACGTCCAGCAGCAGCGCCGCGTCGGCGGCGTCCCGCGTCATCGGCCCCACGTGCGCGAGCGTCCCGAACGCGCTCGCGGGATACAGCGGCACCCGCCCGTACGTCGGCTTCAGCGCGAAGATCCCGCAGAAGGCCGCCGGGATACGCACGCTCCCGCCACCGTCCGTGCCGAGGGACAGCGGCCCCGCGCCCAGCGCCACGGCGGCCGCGCTCCCGCCGCTGGAGCCGCCCGCCGTGCGTGAGGCGTCGTACGGATTGCGCGTCACCCCGGACAGCGGTGAGTCCGTGACGCCCTTCCACCCGAACTCGGGTGTCGTCGTCTTGCCGAGGAAGACGGCGCCGTGCTCGCGCAGCCGGGCGACCGAGGGGGCGTCCTCGTCCCAACGGCCTTGTGGATCAATGGCCTTGGAGCCGCGCAGGGTCGGGGCGCCACGCAGCAGCAGGATGTCCTTGACGGTGACCGGAACCCCGTCCACCAGGCCCGCGGGCTCTCCGCGCCGCCAGCGGTCCGCCGACTCGGCCGCCCGCGTGAGGGCGTCGTCCGCGTCGACGCGGACGAACGCGTTCATGGTCGGCTGGATGCGCTCCGCCCGTTCCAGGGCCGCGCGCGTCGCGTCCACAGGGCTGAATTCGCCCTTGCGGTAGCCGTCGACGAGTTGTACCGCGGTCAGCTCGGTGAGTTCCGTGAGCTCCGTCATCCGTCCTCCAGCCGGCGAGACTTCAGTGTCCTGGTACGTACCCACGCGACTTGTCGACCACGTTCGTCAGCGGTTTCCCCGCCTCCCAGCGCTCGTACAACTCCACGAACTGCGTGCCCAGCTCGTCCCGCCAGCCCACGGTGTCCCCACTCATGTGCGGCGACACGATCAGCCCGGGGACCTCCCACAACGGGCTGCCGGGGCCCAGCGGTTCATGCTCGAAGACGTCGAGCGCCGCCCCCGCGATCCACCGCCGCGACAGCGCCTGAGCCAGCGCCTCCTCGTCGACGAGCTGCCCGCGTCCGACGTTGACGAAGCGCGCCGACGGCTGCATCAGCCCGAAGCGCCGCGCGTCGAACATTCCGTACGTGTCCGCCGTGAGCGGCGCCGCCGACACCACCCAGTCGGCGCGGGCCATCAGCCGGTCGAGCTCCTCGGGGCCGTGGACCCCGGAGCGCGGGGTGCGCCCGACGAGAGCCGTCGTGATGCCCAGAGCCTTCAGGGTCTGCGCGATCGCCCGCCCGATGGGCCCGGAACCCACCACGCACGCGCGCGTGCCCGCGATCCGCTGCGACTCGCGGTGCCGCCACTCCCGGGCGCGCTGGAGCTCCCACGTGCGCGGCAGATCCTTGGCCATCGCCAGGACCAGCGCGGCCACGTACTCCGCGATCGGCTGGTCGAAGACGCCGCGCGCGTTGGTCACCACCGTGTCGGACGCGGCGAGCTCGGGGCACATGAGGTGGTCCACGCCCGCGCTCGCCGTGTGCACCCAGCGCGGCCGGGGCCCCTCACCGGGCCAGGCCCGGCGCACCGCGTGCGAGGTGAAGTCCCACACCAGCAGGACATCCGCCGCGGGAAGGAGCGACGCCAGCGTCGACTCGTCGGCGTGCTCGATCCGTACGCGCCCGGTCAGCCGGCCGAGCCGGGGCGGCGGCTCGGCGTCCAGCACGAGCAGCGTCGTTTTTTCGGCCATGTGCGGGGACGTGGGAGCGGTCATCGGGGGGAAACCGTTTCGCAATGCGGGTCCGCTTCTCTGAGTCTGGGGGCACTCTCGCGGGACACGGCCAAGCCGTCTGAGATGCGCGGATTGACCACGCTCGCACCGGAACCTACCTTCGTCAACAGGGGCCCGTTTCAGTCTGATTCCCGTCCCTGCGTGTACTCCCCTGTCCCGACGTCCCGGCACGCGCCGGCTTGTGTCCCCCCGGCCTCCCGGCCGGTCTCCACCGCTCGCTCGACCTGAGTTTGGGGCTGCTCATGGACGTCTCCTTCCTTGGCGGACCACACCCTCAAAGGGGTGTCGGTGTCGTCGCACCGTTCGACTTCGCCCTCGACCGCGAGCTGTGGCGGTGGGTGCCCGACCATGTATCGCTGCACGTCACACGCACCCCGTACGTGCCTGTCGAGGTCAGTCTCGACCTGGCACGCCTGGTCAGCGAGCACGAGACACTCGGTGACGCGGTGCGCGCGCTGAACGCCGTCGAGCCGGAGATCGTCGCGTACGCCTGCACGTCGGGCAGCTTCGTCGGCGGCATCGCGGGCGAGCGCGCGATGTGCGAGGCCATGACCCGAGCGGGCGCGATGCCCTCCGTGACCACGTCCGGCGCGCTCCTGCAGGCACTGGACGAACTCGACGCGCGACGGGTCGCGCTGGTCACCCCCTACACGATCTCGGTCACCCAGTCCCTGGAGGACTACCTAGCCGAGGCGGGCATCAGGGTCACCGGCCGCGCCTACATGGGCCTGACCAGGCACATCTGGAAAGTCCCGTACCGAGACGTGGTCGACATGGCCCGCAGTGCCATCCGCGGCTCCGCCGACGCCCTCTTCATCAGCTGCACCAACCTCCCCACGTACGACGTCCTCCCGCAGCTGGAGGCCGAACTGCGCATTCCGGTGATCTCGGCCAACCAGGTGACGATGTGGGCCGCGCTGCGCCATCTGGGTACCCGAGCGGTAGGGCCGTATCAAGCGCTGATCGACGAGTCGGCGCGGCAGCGGCCCGTACCGCCCGCACTGCCGGAAGAACAGGAAGGTTGGGCATGACGGCTCTCGGATTCCTCTACCCGGGCCACTCGGCCGAGGACGACTATCCGCGCATCGAGCAGCTCCTGGGCAGCGACATCCGCCTCCCGCTCGTCCACACGGACATCGGCGAGGACGCCCACCGCGTGGACGCCCTGCTGGAGATGGGCTCGACGGACCGGCTCGCCGCCGGGGTCGAGGAGCTTCGGCTGTCCGGGGCCGAGGCGGTGGTCTGGGCCTGTACCAGCGGCAGTTTCGTGTACGGCTGGGAGGGCGCCCACGACCAGGTCCGCTCGCTGGCCCTGGCGGCAGGCATGCCCGCCTCCTCGACGTCCTTCGGCTTCGCCCACGCCGTGCCCGAGGTCGGCGCGCGGCGGGTCGCGATCGCCGCCACCTACCCGGACGACGTGGCCGCTCTCTTCGCCGAGTTCCTGACGGCCGCGGGGATCGAGGTGGTCTCGGTCAGCGGCAGCGGCATCATCACGGCGGCCGAGGTCGGGACGTGGGGCCGGGACGAGGTCCTGTTCCTGGCCGAGGAGGGCGACCATCCGTCGGCGGACGCGGTCCTCCTCCCGGACACCGCCCTCCACACGGCCTCCTACATCTCCGACCTGGAAAAGGCACTGTCAAAGCCGATCCTCACCGCCAACCAGGTCACGGTCTGGGAGGCCCTACGCCTGGCAGACCGCAGGGTGAACGCGCCCGAGCTGGGCACGCTGTTCACGAAGGAACCGATCGTGCAGGTCTAGTCGTCACGTCAAGGGTGCGTCCCGTAAGGGGCGCGGGGCTGTGACATCGTGCGGCTCCGCCGCGATGGAGGTCCCCCGCTCGAGCGAAGCCGAGAGTGGGGGAGCGACCAGCCCCCCCACACGAACCCGCACATCACTTCACCCGGGAATAAGCGGAGCCATCCTCCTGTTCGTACCCCGCGAAAGCGAGACGTACGAAACAGGAGGCCCCCGTGCCGGCAGCGGACCAGACGACGCCCCACGAAATCCGAGGCAAGGCAGCGGGCACCGCCCCGGTGCCACTCTCCGTACTGGACCTGGTCACCGTCGGCGCGGGCCGAACCGCAACCGACGCCCTACAGACCAGCGTCAACCTGTCCCGCCTCGCAGAGAACCGTGGCTACCACCGCTACTGGGTGGCTGAGCACCACTCCATGCCGGGCGTCGCCTCCTCCTCCCCGGCCGTGATCCTCGCCCACCTCGCCGCCCACACGAACCGCATCCGCCTGGGCTCCGGCGGCGTGATGCTCCCGAACCACGCCCCCCTGGTCATCGCGGAGCAGTTCGGCACGCTCGAAGCCATGGCCCCGGGCCGCGTCGACCTCGGCCTCGGCCGAGCCCCGGGCACGGACGGGGCCACGGCCGCCGCCCTCCGCCGCACGGAGCGCCTTAACGAGGGCGCCGACGACTTCCCCGAGCAGCTCGCGGAACTCACCCGCTTCCTGGACGACGACTTCCCGGACGGCCATCGGTACCGCCGGATCCACGCCGTCCCCGGCCCGATCCAGGCGACCTCACCCGGTGGCGTCCAGTCCCCGAACCGCCCCCCGATCTGGCTGCTCGGCTCCTCCGGCTTCAGCGCCCGCCTCGCCGGAGCCCTCGGCCTGCCGTTCGCCTTCGCGCACCACTTCTCGGCCCAGAACACGATCCCGGCCCTGGACCTCTACCGCGAGTCCTTCCAGCCGTCGGCGCTCATGTCCGCCCCGTACGCCCTCATCGGCGTCTCCGCGCTCGCGACGGACGACGAGAAGGAGGCCCGCCGCCAGGTCATGGCCGCCGCGCTGAACATGGTCCGACTGCGTACCGGCCGCCCCGGCCTGGTCCCCACTCCGGAGGAGGCCGAGGCGTACGAATTCAGCCCGATGGAGCGGGACTTCATCGACTCCTGGAACGCGAACGTCATCCACGGCACCGCCGACGAGGTCCGCTCCGGCCTCGACGACCTCCAGAAGCGCACCGGCGCCGACGAGTTGATGATCACGGGCAACGCCCACAGCGGCGACGTACGCCTGCGCTCGTACGAACTGATCGCGGACGCTTACGAGTTGCCGAAGACCGAGGTGAAGGCTCAGGGCTGAGGGCAGGTCGCCGCTGCCAATAGTGCGGAGATACGATCCGCCGCCACCGGCCGGGAGTACAGCCACCCCTGGCCGGTGTCGCAGCCGATGCGCCGCAGCCGGGAGGCCTGGCCCGCCGTCTCCACGCACTCGGCGGTGACCGTCAGGCCGAGCCGGTGGGCCAGCTGGATCATCGCCTCGACGATGATCTCGTCGGCCGGGTTGGGATGGGCGCCCGAATCCTCGTACTGGAAACCGCGCACGAACGAACCGTCGAGCTTCAGGACCGAGACCGGCAGGCGGCTGAGGTAGGCGAGGTTCGAGTAGCCCGTGCCGAAGTCGTCGATGGCGATGCGTACGCCCATGTCGCTGAGCGCCTGGAGGGCCTGGAGCGGCCGGCCCGCGGAGCCCATCACGGCGGACTCGGTGAGCTCCAACTGGAGGAGGTGCGGGGCCAGTCCGGTCTCCGCGAGGATCGCCGCCACGTCCGCCACCAGGTCGGAGTCCCAGACCTGACGCACCGCCACGTTCACGCTGACGAAGAGCGGCTCCGCGTCCGGGTGGTCCAACTGCCAGCGGCGGGCCTGCCGGCAGGCGGTGGCCAGCACCCAGCGGCCCAGCTGAACGATCGAACCGTCCTCCTCCGCCAATCCGATGAACCGATTCGGCGTCAGTGTGCCGAACTGAGGATGGTTCCATCGGACCAGTGCCTCGACCCCGCTCACGCCGCCGTCCTCCATGCAGACCAACGGCTGGTACTCCAGGGCGAATTCACCCTTCTCGACGGCGGGCCGGAGGGTGGAGGAGAGGGCCTGGCGGGTCATGCGGTGGGCGTTGCGCTCCGGGTCGAAGAGCGTCCAGCGGGACTTGCCGTCGGCCTTCGCCCAGTACAGCGTCGTGTCGGCGGCCTGCATGAGACCGGTGGCGGTGTTGCCCGCCGCGTGCCGCTCGACGACACCGATCGAGGCCGAGACCGAGAGCCGCTGCCCGGAGAGGTCGAAGGGCGCCTGGAGGGACTTCAGTACGGACTCGGCCAGGTCCGCCAGCTGCTCGGTACCCGTCGAGTCCTCGACCAGCAGTGCGAACTCGTCGCCGCCGAGCCGGGCGACCAGCGGCGTGGCCGTTCTCGCGTACCCGGCCGCGTTCGCGCAGCGCGTCAGCCGCTCCGCGACGGCCGCGAGCAGCCGGTCGCCGAGGCGGTGGCCGAGCGTGTCGTTGACCGCCTTGAAGCCGTCCAGGTCCAGATAGCAGAGCCCGATCCGGCCGGTGCCGGACTCCTCGTACGTCTCCGCCTCCAGTGCGGCCGACAGGCGCTCGAAGAAGAGCGTGCGGTTGGGCAGCCGTGTCACCGCGTCGTGCATCTGCAAGTGCCGTAGCCGGGCCTGGAGTTCGCGGCGGGCGCTGATGTCGGAGACCGAGAGCAGGACCGCCTGCTCCTCCTCGGGCAGGGGGCTGACCGTCACCTGGGCCCAGAGCGAGTGGCCGTCGGGGTGTTTCAGCCGACGCGTGCAGCGCAGGCGGGCCTGGCGGCCGCGGAGCACCTCGCGGTACGCGTGCCAGGTGCGGGCGTCCGAGGCCAGGTCCACCAGGTCGGCGGCGATCCGGCCGGTCAGCCCTTCCGGGCCCGCGCCGAGCAGCGCGGACAGCGTGTCGTTGGCCGTGACGACCAAGCCGTCGCGGCCGACCACGGCCATCGCGAGGGGGGCGGCGGCGAAGGTGGCGCGAAAGGTGCGGGCATCGACTCCGGCTCCGGCTCCGACTCCGGCTCCGGCTCCGACTCCGGCTCCGACTCCGGCTCCGACGTCGACGGCGGAGTGGGCTTCGTCGGCTTCGGCCTCGGGTGGAGGCGCCGACGCGATCGAGGGGCTGGTCAAGGGGTCGATCGAAGGACCGATCGAAGGACCGATCGAAGGACCGATCGAAGGACCGATCGAGGGGCCGACCAGGGGCTCGACGCGTGGGGCCCGCTCCTCGTGAGGAGGGGTCCCGGCGTGAGGAGAGGTCGTGATGTGACTCTCTGTGACGGTCGGTCGGACGAGATCTGCCGTGGGTGCCGGCCCATCGGACGTTCCGCTCACCGTTCGCTCCCGCTGTGCACTCGTTCGTCGTACAGGTCTCGTCGGGTGGTCGGCCGGTGGTGGACGGCCGCTCTAGCCGTGTCCGCGCAGGAAAGTGTGCCGATCATAGAGCTTGCCCGTAGGCCCTTCCAGCTACTCCTCAGTGTCCCGGAAGAACGCCTCACTTTGACAGATCGTTTCTGCCCGCACCTGGACGGGTTCCTTTCCTGGCCGATCGCTTGTGACGTTCCGTGAGTGCTCGGGGTGTCGGCGTGACTGGGCGCCCCCCTGGTGCTCCCCGGTGTTCTCGGTCGAATGTCGGCCCTCTCACTCCTTTGGTGCAGATAAACAGGACGTAACTGATCAAAACGGAACAGGCTGGGTGCGGTATCCCGAATTCCGCATCCGGAGGTCGACGTGCCGCGTCTGCTCCCCCTCAAGGGGCTCACCCGTGGCGGGGTTCGACCCCGTCGGAAGGGCCTCGGTCGGCACAGCCCGGGCCGGCTTGGCGCCTGCTGGCGTGTTCCGGACTGGCGTGTTCCGGACTGGCGTGTTCTGGGCCGACGTGTTCTGGGTCGCCGTGTTCCGGATTGGCGTGTTCTGGGCCGGTGGGGATCGGACTGGCGTGGCCCGGACTGGCGCGGGCCGAATTGGCGTGGGCCCGCGGCCGCGTTCACCTCCATGACCGCGCTCGCCGCCACATCCCTGGTGACGGGCCCTTCGAACGCCGTCCCCCTCTCGATGCCGTGCGCTCTGGAGCGGACCGAGGCCCACCACTCGGAAGGCCTGGACACCTGGAACGCCGCATATCCGCGCCCCACCCGCCGTCTCGACGCCGTGATGGTCTTCCTCTCCTTCCCGGACGCCGACCCGCTCACGACCCCCGCCGAACTGACGGCCGACTACTTCCCGGCCACCAGCCGCTTCTTCGAACGGGCCTCGTACGGCAAGTTCCAGTTGCGCCCGCACCCGCTCGGCGACTGGATCCGGATGCCGCGGGCCTCCACCTCGTACGCCATAGAGCGCGACTGGAGCGCGGCACGGCGCTCGGCGTATCTGCGTGACGCCCTCGCCGCGGCGGACGACCGGGTCGACTTCTCCCGCTACGACATCGTCTACTTCGTGGCCGATCCGGACGCGCCGGGCGTCGACTCGGACGCTACGAAGGTGGTGAACCTGGACACGCCGCTGCGGGCCGACGGGACGGACATCCGCCGGGTCGTCACGGTCTTCGAGCAGCATCCGCCGGACCGGCTGGTGCTGGCCCACGAGACCGGCCATGTCTTCGACCTGCCCGACCTCTACCAACGGCCCTCCGACGGCAAGGCCGACTGGGACACGTACGTCGGCGACTGGGACCTCATGGGCAGCCAGTTCGGGCTCGCGCCCGACCTGTTCGGCTGGCACAAGTGGAAGCTCGGATGGCTGGAACCGCGCCAGGTGGCGTGTGTGCGGGACGCGGGAGACGGGGGTACGCGGCTGACGCTGGAGCCGTTGGAGGTCGGGCCGGGGGAGGGGGCAGGGGAGGGGGCGGCTGCGGCGGGGTCGGAGATCTTTCCGGATTCCTTCGGGGCTGGTGGGGCTGTTGGGGCCAGCAGGTCGAGCGGGCCGAGCGGGTTCAGTGGGCCTGGTGGGTCGAGTGTGTCGGGGGGCGCTTCCGGGGCGATGGGCTTCGGAACCGAGAGCGGTTTCGGGTCCGGGAGCGGCTTCGGATCCGGGAACGGTACGAAGCTGGCGGTTGTGCGCACCGGGGCGGACAGCGTGGTCGCGTTCGAGGCACGGGCGCCGGTCGGCAACGACGGGGCGATCTGTTCGCAGGGCGTACTCGTCTACCGCGTACGCAGCGAGGCGGAGTCCGGGGGCGGGCCGATCGAGGTCGTCGACGCGCACCCCGAGTCCGAGTCCTGCTGGGAGGGCTCGGTCTACCCTCCGCTCGCGGACGCGCCGGTGGGGATCGGGGAGAGCTTCACCGTGCCGGGCGAGGACGTACGGATCGAGGTGGGGGACCGGACGCCTTCGGGGGCGTGGACGGTCACCATCTCTGCCAGTGCCCGGCGCTGAGCGTGCTCTGGTGCGGGTCGCGGGGTATCCGGGGTATCTGTCGCGGGCGTCTGAAGGCCGTGAGGGCATGCGAAAAGCCCCCCGCTTCCGCGAGGGGCTTTTCACCGTCTGTGCGCCGCCAGGGACTCGAACCCCGGACCCGCTGATTAAGAGTCAGCTGCTCTAACCAACTGAGCTAGCGGCGCCTGCTGACGTCGTAGACCTTAGCACCCTGATCGGCGGGAGGAAAAATCGATATCCGCGCCTCCGTCAAGGGGGCCTCCTGGTCCCCCCACCTCGGACGGACCTGGTCGACCGCACCTTCGTCGGCCCTGGGGCCGCCTCCGCCGGATCCTGCCGCACGGGCCGCCCGCACGGCAGCCCAGAGCAGGACCTCAGGACCCGGCAGCCACGGCCGACGGGTGTCGGGGGCGACGAGCCAGCGGGAGTCGGGGCAGTGGGCGGGCGCGGACGCGGGCGCGGCGTTCAGGGCGGCGGGGACCGTCACCGCGTCGCCGGTGCCGTGGCAGAGGAGTGGTGGGATCGAGCGGCCGCGGCCCGAGGTGCCGCCGGATCCCCACTCCTCCCACTTCAGGAGCGAGGGCAGGCGCTGCGCGGTGCCCGGAGCGGCGAACAGGAGGATCCGCCCCCCGTACACGGCCACCGGACCCGACCCCGGGCCCTCGCCCCACAACCGGTCGAGCATGTGGCGGCCGAAGATCGCGGGGGTATTGACGACGTCGAAGGCGGAGCCGCAGGGCAGGACCACCGGGGCGGTGGGGCGGTCCGCCCAGAGGGCGAGCGTGCTGCGCGGATACGTTCCTGTCGAGGCGAGCCAGGCGGCGCCCGCCGCGTTGACGTCCGAGCTGACGCTTGAGCCGATGCCCGGGCTGACGTCCGAGCTGGTGCCCGAGAGGGCGAACCGCTCCGGGAACGGTTCGCCGGGGCTTTGGGAGACGGTGCTTGCCGGGTTCCGTGTGCTGCTCATGGCTATACGTCTACGGGGGGTGAGGATGCCGTTCCCGAGGGTTGCCGGAAACGGAGACAGGGGTGGGCGGGGTGGAGTATCTTGCGCGGCTGGCATATGCCGCGGGGTCTTTCGGGGCGGCTCGTCGGAACGGCTCGCCAGGGGGCGGCTTGTCGGGAGCGGCCGGTCGCGAGTGCCTCAGCGCGAGTGCCTCAGATCGGGTCGGCGTACCCCTCGGCGTCCGCCCCGCTCAGCAGCTCCCGTCCGAACTCCACCATCTTCTTCGCGTAGTCCTCGGTCCACTCGGCCTGCTCGGCGATCACCGCGGGCGTGAGCCGGTCGAACCGCCGGGGATCGGCGAGCTGTGCGGCGGCCATCGCCTGGAACTCGACGGCGCGGTCGGTGGCCGCGCGGAACGCGTGGGTCAGCTCCGTGGCCCGGGACAGCAGCGCCCGGGGGTCGTCGATCGACTCCAGGTCGAAGAAGTGCTCAGGGTCGGCGACAGCCTCCGCGGGCTCGAAGAGCAGCGGCGCGGGGCGAAGCCGCGGCTCGTTCCGACGCGGCGTGGGCTCCGCCATGACTTCTCCTTCTCGTACGGTGGTCGACCCCTCCGTGTGGTGGGGCCATCGTCCATTGTCCCTTGACCGCGCAAGTGGGCCCAAGGCCCGGCTGACCGGCCCGGATGTACGCCCCCGCGCCACCCTCACGACACCCCGTGCTCCCTTACTGCCCCCAAGCCACCCGGTGCTCCGACAGATGCGCCAGCACCGCGTGGTTCGCCTCCCAGCCGTCCGGGAACTTCACCGTGACTCCGAGCTGGACCGGTTCCGTGGACGGGTGGTCGTCGAGGAGGTCGGTGACTCCGGCGCGGCAGACGACGATGCAGGCGTGGCGGTGGCGGGACGCCAGGACGCAGAGGCGGCCCGTTTCCAGGTGGAACGCCGTCGCGTCTGGGCGGCCCGAGAGGGGGTGCAGGACGACGGTCACGTCGTACTCGCGGCCCTGGAGGCGGTTCGCCGTGTCGACGGTCACCTCCTGGACGCCCAGCTCCGCCAGGGCCGAGCGGACCGCCGCCGCCTGGTCGCGGTGCGCCGTGCCGACGGCGATGCGGTCGGCGGTGAGCGGGACGGGGGCCGGGGAGCGCTCCGAGGTCGCCGCGCCGCCTCGGTCCAGCAGGCGGCGTACGACCTGGGCGAGGGCGCGTACCGCCTCGGGGTCCGTGCGAGGTGTGTGTCTGGCCGGGAGTTCCAGCAGGCCCCAACCCGCCTCCGCCGCCTCGTCGATGACCCGGTCCGGGCCCGAACCGTCCGACGGGACGGCGAAGGCGAGGCGGCGGTCGCCGTGGCCCGTACCGCTGCGGAACGGCGTGAACGGGTAGAACGCGTCCGAGACCAGCGGCGCCGCCGACGCCGGGAGCCGCCAGGAGACGGGGAGACGGTGCTGCGGGAGCTCCGGGTTGTGGGCGAGGAGCGTTGTCACTGCGGAGGCCGAGGGGTCGTACGACAGGCCCGCCCACTGCTCCGAGCCGACGATCGCGAACGGGTCCAGCTGGCCCGGGTCGCCCACGAACAGCGCCCGCTCGAAGAGTCCGGCCACGGCGAGCAGCGCGTCCGACCGCATCTGGTACGCCTCGTCGACGATCGCGTGCCGCCACGGCTCGACGCCCTTGACGTGTGCCCACTTCGCGGCCGTGGAGATGACGACGTCGAGCCCGGCGAGGTCTCCGGCCTTCGCGGACTTGCGGACGTTCGGCAGGTCGTCGAGCGCCTTGTCGTAAGGGTCCGCGTCACTGCTGTGCAGGCGGCCGACGGGCAGCCCGGGGTTCTTCTCGGCGAGCCGCAGGACCAGGTCGTCGACCTGCGCGTTGGTCTGCGCGATGACCATCAACGGGCGCCCGGCCTCGGCCAGTTCGAGCGCGGCCCGGACGACGAGCGTGGATTTGCCGGCGCCGGGCGGGGAGTCGACGACGACCCCGCGGTGCGTCCCGTGCAGGGTGTCGCGCAGGATCGCGTCGGTGGCGCGGCCGGCTTCGGCGCCGGGGTCGAAGCCGGCGGCAGTGGTCGCGGTGGTCACAGGACGTCCTCTTCGGTCACCGGGTCGGATGGCGGGGCGGAGGTGTCGCCCGGCGGCCCGCCGTGGGTCCACGGCGTCTCCTCCGGGTCGGGCAGCTTCGCGCCGCCCCGCTGTTCGTGCTCGAAGAGCGTGAAGCAGATGAGGTCGCCCTTCTCCGGCACCGACCCGGTCTCGGGCTCCTTGCCGCGGCCCATCTTGTCGACGACACGCAGGACGACCAGGGCGCCATTGCCACCGAGGGCGCAGTCGTCGTCGGGAGCGCCGTTGTCGTCGGGGACGCCACCGGACTCGTACGCCCCCGTTTCGCCCTTCTCCGCGTACCCCACGAACTCGGCTGCCTGCGGCTTGCCGCCGAGTGAGCGGTAGACCTTGGCGCGCTCGCCGAGGTGCGGCCGGTCGTCCGTGCGGACGGTCACCAGGGGGCGGGGGCTGGGCCGCTTGCCCTCGCTGTACGTCATGACGACATCTGTGACCTCGCCCGCGAAGGCCTCGCCGGCGAGGCGCCGTCCGGCCATGACGAGTGGGTCGTCGAGGGCCTCCTGGGCTTCGAGGCGGGCCTGTTCGCGCTCGCGCGTGGCGAGCTTGTTCGCGGCGGTGACCGCGTCGTCGCGGCGCGGCTGCGGGGGCTCTCCGGCGAGGACGCGGTCCCGGTGGCCTGTGAACGACCAGCGGTCGCGGGTCCATCGGTCCGCCGCGTGGGCGCCCTCGGGCAGCGCGCGCAGCAGGTCGAGGCCGCGCCACACCGCGTCCCAGGTGGGACGGGTGCGGCTTGCCACCAGGTCGCGGATCTGCCGCTCGGCGGCGGTGAGTTCTCCGAGTCGGTCGTCCGCCTGGATGCCGTCCTCGGCGGCCGCGAGTGCCGTACGCGCGCGGTCGTAGCGCTCGATGGCGGGGGCGAGCAGCTTGTTGTCGAACGCCGGGTCGGTGGCGGGCCCGGCGGGCGGGCAGACCAGCTGTCCCTTGGGGTCCCGCTGGAGCTCGGCCCGCAGCGCGGCCTCGGCGCCGGACTCGCCCTCGGGAGGATCGATCCAGGCCAGCAGCGCCCCGAGGTGCTGGTCCTCCAGGCTGCTCTGTCCGGTCGCCCAGTGCCGGGACAGTACGTCGGTGAGCGCGAGCAGCAGCGCTGAACCGGGCACGCGGGCCCGTTCCCCGAAATGCGTCAGCCACCGCCCGAGCAGCGGCACGCGCGGCGGCGCCGGATGCGGTGTCTCCGGATCCTGCTCGGCGGTGCGCCTGAACCGCATGGAACGCCCCAACAGCCGTACGAGATCGATGCCCGACCGGCTCGGCACGATCAACTGCGGTGCGTCCGCGCACAGTTCGACCTCCACCTTGACCCGCTTGCCGGTCTCCGGATCGGTCTCGTTGCGCTCGGCGGACTCCACGTCCTGCGCGTACGAGTCGACGTACGGCAGCACGATGTCCGCCAGCTCCGCGAGGAACGCGAACCGCAGGTCACGGTCCCGGGGCTGCGGTACGACGAGCAGCCGCGGCGCGTCCCGGTCGGTCCCGACCAGCGCGCCCAGCGGCGCCCCGGCCTCACCGGCGGTGATGAGCGGCACGAAGACGAGCGGGTGCTCGGAGAGATGCCGGTGGCGCACCGTGGCGAGGGGCTGCGCCCGGCCGGTGTCGACGGCTTCGAGGCGGGCGAGGGTGGTGATCAGGGACATGCGGCTCCCTCTTGGCCGGTGGCTGTCGCGACGCCGCGCTCCGCGCGGTTCGGGGTGGTATGTGCGGGTCGTGGATTACGTGCGGGTCGGTGGGGGCTGGTCGCGCAGTTCCCCGCGCCCCTTTCGGGACGGATACCGCGGCGGAGTTGGAACGGGCTCAGCACGTCGCACGCCCGGACACCTCGGGCCGCAGCGTCTCGGTGCCGCCCAGCGCCTCCGCGCGCAACTCCGCCGCTCTCCGCAGCGCGGCCACCGCCGGGTCGTCCGGATCGCCGGCCTCGCCGCGGGCCGCCGCCAGGACGTCATCGACCTTCGCGAGCCCGCCCAACTCCGCCCGCAGTGATCGCCCCAGCGACGTCACCGCGCCGTCCGCGCGGGAGCGGTCGCGGCAGTGGAAGGCGAGTTCGCAGGCGGAGAGGCACTCGGGGGCGTACGTCGCCGGGACCGACTCGACCGCCGCCGTCAGGTCGGCGGCGGGCAGGTCAGGGGCGAAACAGGTGCCCTCGGGGAGCGCGTCGGCGATGTCCTCGATGCGGGTGAGACGGTCCAACTGGCGGCGGGTCACCGAGCGCTGCTTGCGGATGTCGACAGCTGAGGCGGCGGGGAGGTTGGAGAAGTCCTTGGGGCAGACCAGCAACACCTTGTGCCGGACCTCGGGCGCGGGAGCGCTGTCCTGATCGCGCCCCTCCGGCTCCTCGCCGCGCCCCTCCGGCTCCCCGCCGAGCCGCGCCGCGACCCGCTCCAGCGCCAGTACGTACACCGCGGCCTGCCGTGCCGCCGCGCCGACCTTCGCCGCGTCCGCCGAGCCGTCCAGCATCGGGAAGGACTTGATCTCGACGACCGTCCAGCTCCCGTCGGGGTGGACGACCACCGCGTCCGGCTCCAGGAAGGCGGGGGAGCCCGCGACGTCCAGCGCGAGCAAAGGGTGGTCGAGCAGCGTCCAGGTGCCGGCCGCCGTGGCCTCGCGCAGAGCCAGGGCCGTACGGGCCGTGCGGCCCTCGGGGCCGACGGCCGTGAGGTCGGGAATGACACCGGCCGTGGGCGGCACGGCCCCGGCGTCCAGCTTCTCGTGCACGAGCCGCAGCAGCTCCGCACCCCCGTCGGCCTTGACCCGCGCCTCGAAGGCATTGCCCCGCATGAACGCGAACTGCGACTGCCCGAACGCCGACGGCGAGCCGAGCGCGCTCGCCAGCGCCGACTTGTTCACCCCCGCCCCGTCGAGGATCGCGCGCCGCTTGCAGCCGGGGTTCGCGGCGAGCGCCGCGAGAGCGCGCGCGTCGAGCGGTTGCGGCGGAACCGCCGGGCCGCGCAGCTCAGCGAGCCGGTGCCGGAGCGCCGTCCCCCGCGTCGGTGGGACTCGCTCCCGGTTCGGCTCCCTGCTCTGCGCCCGGAGTGGCACGGACCTTGCGCTGTCGGGGAAATTGCTCACCCGTGGAAGTCTGGCACCCCGCACTGACAATTGAGGAACCTGCGGCGTGCGGGCCCGCCGTGACCGGTGTGCGGCCCGCCGTGACCGGTGCGGGAGTCCGGACCCCGAGCCGCGCCCGGACCATGTCCGCGACCCGCAGCACCGGCCGGGTCACCAGCAGCCCGATCCCCATGACGACGGCGCCCGCGAGTGCGTCGAGGAAGTAGTGGTTGGCGGTGCCCATCACCACGATCGTGGTGATCAACGGGTACGCGACCCCCAGGACCTTGGTGAACCGCGTGCCCCCGTAGCGCCACAGGATCACCCCGCACCACAGCGCCCAGCCGACGTGCAGACTCGGCATCGCCGCGTACTGGTTCGTCATGCCGCCGAGCCCGCGCGGCGCGCTCGCCTCGCCGCCCCACCAGCCGTAGTCGCTGTACTGGGCCATCGTGTCGACGAACCCGTGGCTCGCGGACAGCAGCCGCGGCGGGCAGGTCGGCAGCAGCGTGAAGCCGATCAGGCCGACGAAGGTGGAGGCCATCAGCCAGGTCCGGGCGGCTCTGTAGCGCACGGTCCGGGACCGGAAGAGCCAGATCAGCACGGCGGGCGTGACCATGTAGTGCAGCGACGCGTACCAGAAGTCGGCGGGTATGCCGATCCAGGGCTCCCGCGTGAAGAGACGGTTCAGCGGGTGCTCGGCGTTGAGATAGAAGAACTTCTCGACGCGCAGGATCGCCAGACCGTGGTCGACGGCGCTGGTCACGTCCCCGCGCGCGAGCAGCCGTCCCGCCGAGTACGCCCCGTACACCAGCAAAATGATGGGCAGTTCTGTCCACCAGCGGAGGCGGGTGCGTGGTACCGCCTCGGTGCCCGGTACATCGGTCCGCAGCATCCGATCCCTCCCCCTCCAGCTTCCCTGGCCGATGTGACACAGGCCAGCCAATTTACGGTGTACGCGAAAGCCCCTGGGGGGCGCCCCTGGTGCTCAAAGACGCTGAGATCGCCCAGTGGGTTGCTCCAGTGGCCGGTGAGCGATGATGGAGTGATCCAAGCCTCATTCCTCCCTTCATTCCTTCCGTCATGCCTCCCGGAAAGGCCCCTCATGGCACCGCGCATCCTGCTGGCCCGGCACGGACAGACGGAGTGGTCGCTGTCCGGCAAGCACACCGGCAGGACCGACATCCCGCTCCTGGAGGAGGGCCGGCGCGGCGCCAAGCTGCTCGGCGAGCGCCTGCACCGGGCACCGCTCAACGGGCTGCCCGGCGTCGAGGTACGCACCAGCCCGCTGGCACGCGCGCGTGAGACCTGCGAACTCGCCGGGTTCGGCGACCGGGCGGCCACCTGGGACACGCTCATGGAATGGGACTACGGCGCGTACGAGGGCATGACCCCCGCCGAGATCCAGGTGGCCAGGCCGGAGTGGCTGATCTGGCGGGACGGGGTGCCCGAGGGGGAGACCCTCACTGAGGTCTCCGCGCGCGCGGACGAGGTCGTCGAGTGGGCGCTCGCCGAGGACCGTGACGTGCTGGTCTTCGCCCACGGGCACATCCTGCGGTCGATCGGTGCGCGCTGGCTGGGACTGCCGATCGCGTTCGCGGGGCGGATACGGCTGAACCCGACGTCGCTGTCCGTTCTTGGCTGGGCGTACGGGGAACCGGCGATCGAGAGCTGGAACGACCTGGGGCACCTGGCCGGGGCGTGAGCCCGGGTGTGAACCTGGGTGGGAATCGGGGCGTCACCCGTACTTCTGCTGATCCGCCTCCGGTGTCAACGGCGCCCTTGCCAATGCCGTGCGCGGCCGGGAGGCGTCACCGTCCGCGACATGTACGGCAATCCGAATACCCCCGAGGCCACTGCCTGTAGACCCGAGGCCGCTGCCTGGCTCACGCCGTGCGCGGCAGCTCCGCGTGCCTCTCCAGGAACGCCGACACTCCCGACGCCCTCTTGTGCGGCAGCAGCACGCGCGCGGTGCCCGCCAGCATCGTCTGGACGCGCGAGGACTGCACCTCGTCGAGCAGGTCCAGGACGCGCAGCCCCGCCGCGGCGGCCTCGTCGGGATGCCCGGCGCGGGCCAGGTCATCGGCGAGTTCGGCCGTGTAGAGCGCGATGTTGCGTGTGAAGTGCGGGTCCTGGAGCCGTGCGGCACGCCGCGCCTGGTGGGCCGCACGGCTCCAGTCGCCCAGCATCGACCAGCACTGGGCCTCCAGGCCTGCCAGTTCGGCGTCTCCGTAGAAGCTCATCCACTCCGGATCGGCGTCACAGGGGCCACGACCGTACAGCGCCTGGGCGCGGGTCAGCGCCTGTTCGCAACCGGTGCGGTCCGCGAGCCCCGCCCAGCCGCCCGCCTCGCGCAGCGAGAGCAGTGACATGAGCCGGGCCGAGCCCAGCGGACGCGCCGCGTGCTGAGCCGCCTGGGCCGCCCGCACCGCCTCGCGCGGTCGCCCCGCATCGCGCGCGAGGAAGGACGTGTTGCAGAAGGCGTGCGCCTCCAGGGCCGGGGTCCCGGCCACCCGGGCGGTCGCGAGAGCCTCCGCGTAGTGGGAGCGCGCGTCGTCGAAACGCCCCGAGTCGTGTGCCAACCAGCCCACGGAGATGGCCAGTTCACCGGCCCCCGCGTGCAGCCGATCGGCGGTCGCCTGCCGCGTCGCGCCCGCGTCCAGCAGGGCGTACGCGGCACGCAGCGGAGCCGCCGCTCTCCGGTACAGCCCGTCGGCGCCGTGCCGGTCGTCCAGCAGCCGGATCTTGCGTACGGCCTCTTCGAGGGCCCCCGCCTCGGCCTCGCCGACCCGCCGCACGGAACGGTCCGCGGCAGTGGCGACACCGCCGAGCGCGAGCGTCAAGGGGGCCAGCGAGGCGGCCGCCACGGTGGCGGTACCGCCGCTCATGAATGCGCGACGCTGCACGTCGCTCTCCTCGGGGTTCTGATGGTCGTTCTCGTACGGGTCATGCGGGTCATGCGGGTCATGCAGGTCGTACGTGCGATATGGGTCATGTGGGTCACACGTGTCGTAAGTGTCGTGCGGGTCATGCGAGTCGTGCGTGTTGTCATACGGCTCGTACGCCCTGTTCGCCTCATGCGGGGCGTACACCGGGCTCGTGATGTGCGCCGAGGGCGCCCCGTCGGTGGTGCGCGCCCCCCGGCCGCGTACCGCCGAACGGGGCGCGAACCCCAGGTCCGTCAGCGTGCGGCCGGGGAACATGTGCAGGAACACCCGCTCGTACGCGTAGTTGGGACAACGGATCTCGCCCGCCTCGACCCGCCCGATGTAGCGTGCGTCGCAGCTGACCCGCTCGCCGATCTCGCGAGCGGCCCGTCGCACCGCCGCGGCGAACTCGCCGGGCGAGCGCTGACCGCGCACCCGCCGGAAGGCAAGATTCGGCCGTGGTGGCCGAGGTGACTGGGACGACGTGGTCGTCGTTGACGACGCCATGGCCGGGCCCTCTCTCGCGAACCGTCGAACCATGCCGGAGCGAGGGCGAGTTGATCGGCCAGGTCAGTCAGTCGGTCGTGTCGCGCTCGATTTCCGGCGGGCACGAACGTACCGGCTGTGACGATCCCAGCACGCGGAGTTTGGCTACAAACCGGATATCTCATCCCTGATCTGCCATGAACTGCCATCCTTTGCGGCCCAGTTCCGCCGTAGCCGTTGACGCTTCGGCGCGTTGAACCATGCGGTGCGTTCGATCGAGGAGGGTTCCGTGGTGGAGGCCAGGATGGAGACCAGGCAGAGCATCGATTCTTGTACGCCGCTCTCGGTGGCGGGGCACAGACCGACCCCCGAGTGCAGCGCCCCGCCGAGTGGCGAGGGTGAGCGGTCCGAGGATCCCTGCGATCTCGTCACCGTGCCCGCGCGACAAGGGCTGGAGGCCGTCGACATCCTGCGCCGCGGCGCGGCGGCGGAGGCGGTCGGGCCGGTCCTGCACGACGACAGCTGCGACACTCTGGGATTTCTGGTGCCGCCGGGCACGGCTGACGCCTGGGACGTCCCAGGCAGTACGTGTACGCAGACCGACGGGCGTGGCGTCAGCTTCGCGAGCCTCGCGCCCGAGCCGCCTGTGGAGGGCTCGGACTGGCTTCTGCCGCCGGGTGACGCCGACCTGGCCACGGACCCGGTCGTTTTGCGGGCCGCTCTCGGGGAGGCGGCGCGGTTGATCGAGGCTGCGGACAACTGCCGTTGAGGTTTTGAGGGCCCGTGGGCTGGGGGTCCGTGTGTGAGGTGCGGGTAGTGGTGGGCTGATCGCGCCCACGCGGCGGAGCCGCATGGTGTCACGCCCCGCGCCCCTGTCGGGGCACCTCCCCGGATAATGGGCGGATGGCGAGGGCTAGGAACAAACGGTCGGACGGCAGACGGTCGGACGACAAGCGGTCGGACGGCAAGCGGCCGGACGACAGGCGGTCGGACGGCAGGCGTGCGGCCGGCGAAGCCGTCGTCGAGGCCGTCGACGGCGGGCTTGCCGAGTTGATGCCCGACCGGGACCGGCCGCGCGCCTGGACCCTGCTCATCGACGGGGCCCCGCAGTCGCACGTCGACCTCGACGACCCGGCGTACCTGAACTTCGAGTACCAGCGCAGACTCGGCCACGTCGTCGACCTCGTAGCCCCGCCCGGCAAACCCGTGCAAGTCGTGCACCTCGGCGGCGGCGCCTTCACCCTCGCCCGGTACGTGGCCGCCACCCGCCCCCGCTCCACCCAGCAGGTCGTCGAACGCGACGCGGCCCTCGTCCAACTGGTCCGCCGCGAGCTGCCGTTGGACCCGAACGCCAGGATTCGCGTCCGATCCGTCGACGCGCGTGAAGGCCTGGCCAAGGTGCCGGACGGCTGGGCGGACCTCGTCATCGCGGACGTCTTCAGCGGGGCGCGGACGCCCGCTCATCTGACGTCGTCCGAATTCCTCACCGACGTACGCAGGGTCGTCAAGGCCGGTGGCCTGTACGCCGCCAACCTCGCCGACGGCCCGCCGCTCGCCCATCTGCGCGGCCAGATCGCCACCGCCGCGAGCGTGTTCCCCGAGCTGGCCCTGGTCGCCGACCCGACGGTCCTGCGCGGCAAACGTTTCGGCAACGCCGTCCTGGTCGCCTCCGACCACCCCCTGCCCATCCCCGAACTCACCCGCCGCGCGGCCTCCGACCCCCACCCCGCGAGAGTCGAACACGGCAAGGCGCTGAGGGACTTCACGGGAGGAGCGTCACCGGTCACAGACGCAGGAGCTGTGGCGTCACCGGCACCACCGCCGTCGGTGTTCCGTTAGTCGGCGGCGGACTCGGCCCGCCGCGCCGAGCCGCCCGCACGACGGCGCCCCTTCAGGGGCGCGGGGAACTGCGCGACCAGCCCCCACGACCCGCAGACAACCCACCGGCCTCAGCGCGGAGCGACCCGCGCGGAGCGACCCGCCTCAGTAATTGTTGATCTCAACCCGTGGCGCCGAGTCATGCCACGTACAGAACACCGAAACTCGATCGGCCCCCGAAGAGAAGTCCACCCGAATCCACGTCTCGGTCTTCCACACCTGCATCGACCATGTCGAGGCCGGCGTCGCAGACACCAGCGACGCGGAAGTGTTCCCGAGGTCGAAGACAACCCGACCGCCCTCGGTGTCGTAACTCTTGACCTCACCGGAGGCACCCGCACCAGTATCCGTACCCGCGCCAGTGCCCGGGCTGGGACTACGACCGGGACCGCCCGACGTGGATGGTTCGGGAGTCGAGGCCGGTCTGCCGCCCTTGCCCGGCTTCTCGTTCGCGCTCGTGGACGACTCGGGCTCGGGATCAGACCCGGAATCGGAATCGGGCCGACTCGTCGACGAGGACAACGGCTTCGCCGCCTCGGCGGTCGCCCCGTCCGCCGTGATGGGCAGCGCGCGCGGCGGATCGTACGCCGTTCCCGTCATCACCGTGTGGACGCCCCACCACGACAGCGTGACCGCCGCGCCCGTGGCGAGCGACCAAGCCAAAGCGTGTACGAGTCCTCTGCGCATCGCGGGCCATACTGCCCCACGCGCCCCACACGTGTCCTGCGTGAGTGCCTTGGAAGCACTCGGCGCGAGCCCTCGGACAGCTCGCCGGGGAGTTGTCCACAGGCCCGGACCGGCGTCCCCCGTATGGCGTACGGTGCGGGCCATGGCAAGTGTGCTCGTGGTCGAGGACGACCAGTTCGTACGCTCGGCCCTCATCCGGCATCTCACCGAGGCCGCGCACACGGTGCGCAGTGTCGGCACCGCACTTGAGGCGCTGCGCGAGGTCGCCCATTTCCGTTTCGACGTCGTGATCCTGGATCTGGGCCTGCCGGACCTGGACGGGTCGGAGGCACTGAAGATGCTGCGCGGCATCACCGACGTGCCCGTGATCATCGCGACCGCGCGGGACGACGAGACGGAGATCGTCCGGCTGCTCAACGACGGTGCGGACGACTACCTGACCAAGCCGTTCTCGGTCGAGCACCTGTCGGCACGGATGGCGGCGGTGCTGCGCCGCTCCCGGTCCTCGGCCGGGGACGCCTCCCCCTCGCCGGAGCTCCGGGTCGGCGGCCTGTCCATCGACCCGCTGCGCCGCCAGGCCGAGTTGGACGGCGTACGCCTCGATCTGACCCGGCGTGAGTTCGATCTGCTGGCCTTCCTCGCCGGGCGGCCCGGAGTCGTCGTGGCCCGCAAGGAGCTGCTCGCCGAGGTGTGGCAGCAGTCGTACGGGGACGACCAGACCATCGACGTCCATCTGTCGTGGCTGCGGCGGAAGCTGGGCGAGACGGCGGCCAGGCCGCGTTATCTGCACACCCTGCGGGGAGTGGGCGTGAAGCTGGAGCCGCCGGGGGCGTCGGGGCCGTCGGGGCCGTCGGGGACGGAGCCGCCTCGATGAGGTGGGCGCTGGTCAAGGTGTGCGTGGCGGTCACCACGATGGTGGTGGTGGCCTTCGCGGTGCCGCTCGGCCTCGTCATCAGGGAGATGGCCAGGGACCGGGCCTTCTCGAACGCCGAACGGGAGGCCGCGGCCATCGCCCCTGCGCTTTCCATCACCACCGACCGGGACCAGCTGGAGCGGGTCGTCGCCTCCGCGGGCTCGGACGCGGGGATGGCCGTGCACATACCCGCCAGTGACGGCTCCGCGGGCGATGGCTCCGGGGACGACGGTTCCACGGGTGACGGCGAGAAGGCGATCGACATCGGGCGGCAGCGTGCCGACGGCGAGGACATCGCCACGACCCGGAAGCTGGGCCGGGCCTCCACCACCGAGGTACCCGGCGGTTCCACCCTGCTCCAGCCCGTCGCCCTGAGCTCGGGCGAGATCGCGGTCGTCGAGGTGTACGTCCCCGAGTCCGAGGTCACCAACGGGGTCGCCACGGCCTGGGCCGTACTCGCCGGGGTTGGGATCGCGCTCATCGTCGGGTCGGTCGCGGTGGCCGACCGGCTCGGCGTGCGGATGGTGCAGCCCGCGCGGCGCCTGGTCGAGAGCGCGCACGAGCTGGGGGAGGGGAAGCTGGGCGTCCGGGTGCCCGAGGAGGGGCCGACCGAGTTGCGGCTCGCGGCGGTCGCCTTCAACTCGATGGCCGACCAGGTCGTCCAACTGCTCGCGAACGAGCGGGAGTTGGCGGCTGACCTGTCACATCGGCTGCGTACGCCGCTGACCGTCCTCCGGCTGAACGCGGCCTCGCTCGGCGATGGAGCAGCCGCCGACCAGACCAGGGCCGCGGTCGCGCAGTTGGAGCGCGAGGTCGACACGATCATCCGGACGGCCCGTGACGCCAAGCCGCAGACCGCGGTGACAGGGGTCGGCGGCGGGTGCGACGCGGCCGAGGTCGTCCGGGAACGGATGGACTTCTGGTCGGCGCTCGCCGAGGACGAGGGACGCAAGGTGCGAGTGGCGGGCGTCGACCGGCCCGTACGCATACCCGTGGCCCGCGCCGACCTCGCCGCCTCGCTCGACGCGCTGCTCGGCAACGTCTTCCGGCACACCCCGGAAGGCACGGCCTTCGCGGTCGACGTGCACAACGGCGAGGACGCCGTGATCGTGCTGGTGTCGGACGCGGGCCCGGGCATCGTGGACCCGGAGGCGGCGATGGCGCGCGGCCGCGGATCGGGAAGCGACGGCTCCACCGGACTCGGACTCGACATCGTGCGGCGGCTCGCGGAGTCGACGGGCGGGGACGTGCGGATCGGGCGTTCCGTTCTGGGCGGAACCGAGGTCCGGATCTGGATCCAGCTGGACGGGCGTGAGCCGGTGCGGCGTGGGCATCGGGGAGCGGCCGTACGGCGCCGCAGGCGTACGGCCGTGAGCTGACGCACCCGGACGAGGAGGCCGAATTGGTCTCGACCTTTAACCGTCCCCGATCTCTCCCTTAAGCGCACCCTAAGATCCCCAACCGCCGTCCGGATCAAGCGATTTGCCCGATTCCCGATCGCTAGCGTGCTGCCGTACCCACCCTCCGGGACCCCCGTGAACAGCAGAGGCAGGCACGCGATGAGCAGTAGGCGTCGGCGCAAGGCCGAAGGGCCTCGCCTGGCTCTCCATGTGGTCCGCCACCAGGGACAAGCAGTGTCCGCGGCTGTGTCCGTGGCTGTGCCCGCGGCCGTGTCGGCAGCTGTGCCGGTAGCCCTGTCGGCAGTCCTGTGAGCAGCCCAACAAGTAGCCATCTTCGAACGGGGGGTTACGCGCCCCGGCCGGTCCTTCTTCCCCCCACCCGGCCGGGGCGCGTCACCGTCGGAACAGTGCCGTCCAGAGGAAGGGCTCGCCGAAGTGCGGGGACTCGGGCGGTTCGTCGCGCATGCGCCGCAGCTCGACCTCTGCCAGGTCGGAGAAGATCCAGCGCAGGGAGTCGGCGGTATAGGCGAGCCCGCCGTGCAGCTGGGACTGGGACTGGCGGTAGAGGGCGGTGTCGGGGAGTTCGGAGCCCATCTCGCCGGAGGCGAAGCAGGTGAGGGCGAGGTGGCCGCCCGGGGCGAGGGCCCGGTCGAGGAGGGCGAGGTAGCTGATGCGGCGGTGGGGCGGGAGGTGGTGGAAGCAGCCGGAGTCGTAGATCAGGTCGTACGGGCGGCCGGACAGATCGGTTCTCGTGGCGGCGAGGGCGAAGGCGTCCCCGCAATGGAAGCGAATGTCCGCGCCGGCTTCGCTCGCGCGCTCCTCCGCCCATGCGATGGCCGCGGGGGAGAGGTCGATCGCGTCCACCTGGAAGCCACGCGAGGCGAGGTGGAGGGCGTTGCGGCCCGGGCCGCAGCCCACGTCGAGGGCGCGGCCCGGGGTGATCAGGCCGCGGTCGAGGTACGACGCCAGGTTCTCGTCCGGCTTCGCCGCGAAGAACGGTACGGGTTTGGAGCGGTCCGCGTAGAAGCCGTCCCACCAGTCGGCGCCGCCCTCCGTCCAGCGGTCGGCGTCCGGTGCGAACAGGCCGTCCAGGAGTGTCAGTACGTCTTCCACCGTGCGTATGTCGCGGTCCATCCGCTCCCCTTTCGCGATGCGCGGACCGTAGCGCCGAACCGAGTGAAAGGCCAGGTCAGAGCAGGTTGGGTGGAGCGCCTGGGAAGGTCCTGAAGGCGTGAGCGGGCGGGCCGTACGCTGCCGGTCCGGGCCTTCGCGGACGGCCTTCCGTGCCTTCTTCGCGGACCGTCTCGGCGGTGTTCTCGACGGAGTCCGGGACACTTTCTGCGCCGTGCCTCAACTCCGGCGCCGGCGGCCGTGGTTCACATCCACCGGACCGTCCGTACCACCCGCGTCGCCACGGCCGCGTACCCGATGCCCACCGCCAAGGAGGCGGCGAGGGCGAGGAGCGGGAAGTCGTCGCGGAGGTAGGGGTAGACCTGGAAGTGGGTCAGGTAGATGTAGAGGGAGCTGCTCGCCAGGATGCCGGCGATCCGGTTGAGCGGGCCGAGGCTGGGGAGGATCGGGACCCAGATGAGCAGGGCCAGTCCGGTGGCCACGAGAACCGCGCGCGGGGGCTGGTCGTGGAACAGGCCTGGCAGGGTGAGCAGCAGCGCCGCCGTCAGCAGCGACCGCTGCCCCGCGGTCTTCGCCTGCGCGGCCGCCCAGCCCAGTGCGAACAGCCAGAAGACCACGGTGGGGCCCAGGTGGAAGCGGGCCGGGGCCAGGTCCGGCAGGTCGTATCGGCCGATCAGACCGACCGCCATGAGCAGCAGCGGCACTCCGAACGCGTACCGCCGTTCCAGCCGGTCCAGCAGCGGTACGGCCATGAGGACGGCGAGGGCGACCAGGAAGTAGAGCAGGGCCTCCACGAACCAGTAGTGCCACTCGTGGCGTTCGGCTCCCTGGTCGAGCAGGCTGTTGAGCAGTACGGCGTTGGCCGGGTCGTACAGGCCGGTCAGGGCGACCGCGCCGGCGATCCACGCCATGCTCGGTACGGCGATGCGGGCGATGCTGCGCCACAGGTGGCGTACGCGCTCGCGGTGGGCGGCGTCGGTCAGGTGGAAGCGGGCGAAGTTGTAGCCCGCGACGCCGATCAGCACATGGGCGGCGCCCTGGACCGAGAAGACCTGGATGTGCGAGCCGACGATGAGGACGATTCCGACGGCGCGCAGGGCGATGCCGGTCTCCAGGGTGCGGCTGGTGCGGCTGGTGCGGCGGGTGTGGCGGTTGTTCCAGGGCTGCCGGGACCAGAGGGTCCGCAGGTTTCGCAGGTTTCGCAAGGGTCTCCGGGGCCATGGGCCTCGAGGCTCCGTCGTTCCCGCCGCCTCCGCCATTTCCGTCGTTTCCGCCTCGGGTGCTGCCAGGGCGCGCAGTTCGCGGATCGGCCTCGTGTGCCAGTCGGTGGGCAGCCCGCCCAGCGACTCCTCCAGCCGCAGCGACATCTCGACGTAGCAGAGCGAGTCACCGCCGAGGCTCACGAAGCTGCTGTCCTCGGTGACATCGGTGCGGTCGAGGATCTCGGCGTAGAGCCGGCGGAGATCCCCCGTGGGTTCGGCCACCGTGGGTTCGGCCGTCGCGGGTTCGGCCACGGTGGCCCCCGTCGCTTTCTCCGATGCCGGGCGCCGTACCGGGCGCGTCAGTCGTCGTACGGCCTCGTAGTCGGGCTTGCCCGTGGTGAGTCGCGGGAGTTCGGCGAGGACTCGGATCCGTATGGCGCGGGCCGGGAGCCCGCACCCCTCCGCGACCAGTCGCCGGAGCCGGGCCAGAGCCTCCTCGCCGACCTCCCGGACCGCACCGCCGAGCGCGGCCACGGCCAGCGCGTCCCCGTCGCCCGCGCAGTACGCCCGCACCCCGTGCTGTTCCAGCAGGGCCTCGACGCGCTGCGGGTCGATCCGCAGGCCGAGGATCTTCGCGAACCGGCTGCGGCGGCCGACTATCTCGTACAGCCCGTCGGGTGCGCGCCGGGCCAGGTCGCCCGTGTGCAGCTCGTGGACGGTGCGGCCGAGGGCGAGGTCGGCGGGGCTCTCGGCGTAGCCGAGCATCACGTTCGGCCCGGAGTAGACGAGTTCGCCGACCTCCGGATGGGCCGGTTCGCCGACATCCGGCCCGTGACTGTCCAGGCCGTCTACGCCGTCTACGCCGTCTACGCCGTCCACGCCGTCCACGGGGGCCAGTCGGAAGGAGCCCCCCGGGATCGGTACGCCGATCGCCTCCGGGTGCCCGGCGGCGAGGTGCGGCGGCAGGTAGGCCATGCGGGCCGTCGCCTCGGTCTGCCCGTACATGACGAACAGCTCCCAGCCGGATCGGTGCCCCAACTCGGCATAGCGCCGCACCCGTTCGGGTGCCAGGCGGCCTCCGGCCTGGGTGACGCGGCGCAGGTGCGGCAGTGCCATCCGGTCGAAGCCGACCCGGTCGAGCAGGTCGAAGGTGTACGGCACCCCTGCCAGGGAGGTGCCTCCGGCGGCGCGGAACTCCTGCCAGAAGGCCGGGTCCGACACCGACCGCTCGGTGAGTATCAGCCCGGCGCCGCGCAGCAGGTGGCTGTGGATGACCGACAGGCCGAAGCAGTAGTGCGGGGGGAGGGTCGTGGCCGCGCGGTCGGTGTCGGTGATGCCGAGGTACGTGGCGATCGACTCGGCGTTGGCCTGCAGGTTCTCGTGGGAGAGCCGCACCAGTTTGGGTGAGCCGGTCGAACCGGAGGTGCTCAGCAGCAGCGCGAGGTCGGGATGGAGGGTGTGGGCGCTCCCGGTACTCCCGGTACTCCCGGTACTCCCGGCGCTCCGGGTGCTTTCCGGGGCCCGGCGCCGGTCCTCGATGGTCCAGTTGCCGTCCGCGTCCGGCCGGGCCACGACGTCCGGGTCGTACGCGGTGGTCAGCGAGCCGACCGTGCTGTCGCTGGCGCCGGGGACGAGCAGGACGGGGTGGCCGGCGGAGAGGGCCGCGAGGTGGACGACGAGTGCTTCGGCCCGGTTGGTGCCGGCCAGCAGGACCAACCGGCGGGTGGGGCCGAGGCGTTCGGCGGTGGCGGCGACTCGTTCGGCGAGTGCGCGGTAGGTGACTTCACCCGCTGGTGTGTGGAGGGCGACGCGGTCGCCGTACGCCGCGAGGTCGCGTGCGAAGGGCACACCGTGCGCGCGCGGGCGCCGTACGGGCGGTTTCGCGAACGGAAGCGACCTGGTGGCGAGCGAGGTGGCGGGGCGCGGGGGCCGGACGGGGGACGGGACCCGAAGGGGGCCAGAGGGGTCTATCACCGGGGCGCGACCTTTCCGCGGCAGCGTCCAGCGTCCGCCGTTTACACAGGCCCCGCTAACACAGGCCCCTTGACGCTTAGGCAAGCTTTACCTTATTCATAGCATGTTCACAGTTGGCTTGAAAATATCGATTGGCCGCTTGCTGACCGACGACGCGACAGCGGCGTAAAGGCGAGCTACGCAGGAAGGTTCCTCACCATGCGACGCCCCTCGGCTCGCCGGATCACCGCGTTCGTCGCGGCTGGTTTGCTTCTCCCCGCCCTCGCCGCTTGCGGTTCCGACGGTGACGAGAGCGGCCAGGGAGAGGGTGATTCCAGCCTCGTCATCTACTCCGGCCGTAACGAGAAACTGGTCAAGCCGCTCCTGGACAAGCTGGAGAAGGCCATCGGCTCCGAGGTCGACGTGCGCTACGGCGACAGCGCCGAACTGGCCGCCCAGATCCTGGAGGAGGGCGACCGCACCAAGGCCGGACTGTTCTTCTCCCAGGACGCTGGGGCCCTCGGTGCCCTGTCCAAGGAAGGCATGCTGGAGAAGCTGCCCCAGGCCACCCTCGACAAGGTGGACACGGCCTACCGGGGTGGCGAGGGCGACTGGATCGGCCTCTCCGGGCGCGTCCGCGTCATCGCGTACAACCCGGACAAGGTCACCGAGGACAAGGTTCCGGACAGCGTCCACGACGTGGTGAAGCCGGAGTGGAAGGACAAGGTCGGCATCGCGCCCACCAACCCCTCCTTCCAGGCCTTCGTCACCGGCATGCGCGTCCTGGAGGGCGACGACGCCACCCGCGAGTGGCTGAAGGCGCTGAAGGACAACGGCGCCAAGACCTACGCGCACAACCTGGCCACCCTGGACGGGGTCGAGGCCGGCGAGGTCTCCCTCGGCCTGGTCAACCACTACTACTGGTACGAGCGGGTCGCCGAGAAGGGCGAGGACAAGGTCGGCTCCAAGCTGCACTTCCTGCCCGGCAAGGACCCCGGCGCGCTGATCAACGTCGCCGGGGCCGGCGTCCTCAAGGACAGCGGGCAGAGCGAGACCGCCCAGAAGGCCGTCGACTTCCTGCTGTCCAAGGAGGCCCAGACCTACTTCGCCGACAAGACCATGGAGTACCCGCTGGCCGCGGGTGTCACGAGCACCGTCGAGGATCTGCCGCCGTTCGACTCCCTCCAGTCGCCAGAGATCGACCTGGGCAAGCTGGAGTCCGTCCAGGAGACCCAGGCGATGCTCCAGGACGTCGGGCTGGTCTGACCGGCGTGCGCACACCACCACCGGAGTCCGCGTCATCGGAGTCCGCCTCCCGCCCCGCCGGAGCATCCGCCCCGGCCGGGCGCGAGGGCGTCGGTACGGTCGGAGGAGCACGCGGATTTCGTACGGAGGCCGGGAGGAGACAGGTTCGTACGCGAACCGGCCGGAGACCGCCGCTGATCCTGCTCGTCCCCGCCTGCGCCGCCGCCCTCCTCGCCCTGCTCCCGCTCGGCTACCTCGGCGTGCGCGCTCTCGAACGCGGTCCCGGCTACGCCTGGAAGATCGTCGCCGACGAACGCACCCTCCAGCTCCTCGGCCGCAGCCTCGGCCTCACCGCCGCCGTCGTGGCGGCCTGCCTGGTGCTGGGCGTCTCGCTGGCCTGGCTGACCGTGCGCACCGCCCTGCCCGGTGCCCGCGCCTGGTCGGTGCTGGCCACGCTGCCGCTGGCCGTACCCAGCTATGTCGCCGCGTTCGCCTGGCTGTCCGCGGAGCCCGGTCTCGCCGGGTTCGGCGGCGCCGCACTCGCCCTGACCCTGGTCAGCTTCCCGTACGTCCAACTGCCGGTCGCCGCCGCGCTGCGCGGCATCGACCCGGCGCAGGAGGAGGCGGCCCGCTCCCTCGGCCACGGCCCGCTGGGCACCTTCCTCCGGGTCACTCTCCCCCAACTGCGACCGGCGGCCGCGGGCGGTGCACTGCTCGTCGCGCTGTACGTCCTCTCCGACTTCGGCGCGGTCTCCCTCATGCGGTACGACACCTTCACCCGGGCCATCCACACCTCGTACCGCGCCTCCTTCGACCGCACGCCCGCCGCCGCCCTCAGCGTGGTGCTGGTGGTGATGACGGTGGCACTGGTCACCGCCGAGGCCCGTACGCGCGGACGCGCCGGGCACACCAGGACCGGAACGGGCACCGCCCGCCCGGCCGTTCCGCTCCCCCTGGGCCGGTGGCGGCCGCTCGCGCTGCTGTGGTGCGGGGCGGTGGCGGCCGTTGCCGTCGTCTTCCCGCTCGGCACCCTCGGGTACTGGCTGGCCGTCGGCAGCTCGGCGACCTGGGACCTGGGCGGACTCGCGGACACGGCCTGGGCCACGCTCGGAGTCGCGGCAGCCGGCGCCGCTCTCACCACGGCCCTCGCCCTGCCGGTCGGGGTGATCGCCGCCCGGTACCGGGGGCGCGGCGCGCGGCTCCTGGAACAGGCGGCGTACGCGGGCCACGCGCTGCCCGGCATCACGGTCGCGCTGTCGCTGGTCTTCTTCGCGGTCCGGTACGCCTACCCGCTGTACCAGCGACTCCCGCTGCTGGTCGGCGCGTACGCCGTCCTCTTCCTGCCGGTCGCGGTGGCCGCCACCCGGGCGGCCGTGCTCCAGGCGCCGCCCGCCCTGGAGGACGTGGCCCGGTCGCTGGGGCGGCGGCCGTGGCAGGTCCTGCGCGAGGTCACCGTGCCGCTGGCCGCGCCCGGGGTGGCGGCCGGCGCGGCACTCACCTTCGTGGTCTGCATGAAGGAACTGCCCGCCACCCTGCTCCTGCGCCCCACCGGCATGGACACCCTCGCCACCCGACTGTGGACCGAGACCGGCGCCGGATCCTTCGCGGCCGCCGCCCCCTACGCCGCCGCGCTGATCCTGCTGGCCGCCGTCCCCTCGTACCTCCTAGGCAGGCACCGCACATGACCGAACCGCTCGCAACGGGGAACGAACTGCACGTGGAGGGGCTGACCAAGTCGTACGGCCCCGGGGCGCCCGTCCTCCAGCAGCTGGACCTCACCGTGCCCGCCGGAGCCCTGGCCGCCGTCCTCGGCCCCTCCGGCTGCGGGAAGACCACCCTGCTGCGCATCGTCGCGGGCTTCCTGCGCGCCGACGCGGGCACGGTCCGAGTGGGCGACCGGGTCCTGACCGGCCCGGGGGTTCATCTCCCGCCCGAGCGACGCTCCGTCGGCATCGTGCCGCAGGAGGGCGCGCTCTTCCCGCACCTGAGCGTGGCGCGCAACGTGGCCTTCGGCCTGACGGGCGTGGACAGGGGGGAGCGAAAGCGCCGCGCGGAGGAGATGCTGGACCTGGTCGGTCTGGGGGGCTACGGCGACCGCATGCCGCACGAGCTGTCGGGCGGCCAGCAACAGCGCGTCGCCCTGGCCAGGGCACTCGCCCCGCGCCCCCGACTCGTACTCCTGGACGAGCCGTTCAACGCCCTCGACAGCGCACTGCGGGCGGGGGTACGGGCGGACGTACGGGCCGCGCTGCGCGCCACCGGCGCGACAGCCGTCCTCGTCACCCACGACCAGCAGGAGGCCCTGTCCACCGCCGACGTCGTCGCGGTCGTCCGCGACGGCCGGGTCGCCCAGTGCGCCACGCCCCAGGACCTCTACCGCCACCCCGCCGACCCCTGGGTCGCGGACTTCGTCGGCGACGCGGTCCTGCTCCCCGGCACGGTCGGCGGCGACGGCACGGCCTCCACCCCGCTCGGCCCCGTACCGCTGCTCCCCGCCCTGCCCGCGGGCCTGCGCGCCGGCACGGTAATGCTCCGCCCGGAACAACTCCGCCTGACCGGCCCGGACACGGCAGGCGCGGTACGGGCCACGGTGACCGACGTGTGCTTCTACGGCCACGACGCCATGGTCACCGTGTCGGTCGCCGGCCACGACGACCCGGTCGACATCAGGGTGGCGGGACCGCTGTCGGTACGGCCGGGGGAGGAGACGGGGGTTCGGGTGGTGGGGGAGGGGTCGCTGCATCCGTAGGGATGGTTCGTCGGCTGGGAGCTGCGGCTCGACGGGATTCCTACTCATTTGATAATCTCGCCGCATGGGTGAGAATCCGTACAGCATCGGCGAAGGGCCCGCCACCAGGGTCAGCCTCTCGCTCCCGGAGGGGACGGCCGAGGCGATCCGTCAACGGGTCGGCAAGCGTGAGTTCTCCGCATTCATCACGGAGGCGGTGGAGCGTGAACTGCGCGGCCAGATCCTGGATGAGTACCTGGCCGATTACGAGCACCGCCAGGGACCCATCTCCGAGCAGGAACAGGAGCGGGCTCGTCGCGTCTTCGACGAGGTGTTCGCCGAGGAGGGGCAGTGGCCCGCCGCAAGTTGAGCCACGAAGGCGCCCTCGTCCTCGACTGCGAAGGCCTGTCCAAGCTCGTCGGCGATCACGAGCCAGTCGTGGCCCTCGTTGCCGAGGCGCGGAAGAGGGGCATGGAGGTGGTCATCAGCGCACTCACCATCATCGAAGCGGTCCATCGCCGGACCGACAGGGCGCGGCTCGCCTGGGTGCTGTCCGGCATGCGGATCGTGCACATCGGTGACGAGGAGGCGAGGGCCGCGTCAGACATGCTGATCAGTGCCGGGCTGCACGGTCACAAGTACGCGATCGACGCAGCCGTGGCCGAGACGGCGCTGCGGCAACATCGCCCGGTCGTCATGCTCACCTCGGACATCGACGACATGGCCAAACTCTGCGGGGACAGGGTGCGTCTCGTCGCTGTGTAGTCGACGCTTTCGACCGGCATGCGATCACGGTCACTCTGACTCCGAGGGCTGTGCTGGAGAACGGGAGCGCGACGACGCGACCGGTGCTGATCGCGGGCGGCGAGGTTGACGGCGAGCTCTGATCGCAGTGTGAGGGGCGATCGGGGGTTGCTGCCGGAGCGGGTCGCCCAGGTCATCGTCGCTCTGGCGGGCAGCGGTTCGGGCCGACGAGGCTCGGGCTACCTCGTCGCACCGGGCAAGGTGCTGACCGCCGCGCATGTCGTCGAGGGGGCGGCGGACGTCCGGGTGCGGTTCCAGGCCGAGCGGCCGGGCGAGCGGATCGTCGAGGCGAGCGTGGCATGGCGGCACGAGGGGATCGACGTCGCCGTCCTCGCCCTCCTGGACGACGCGGACCCGGACATCGCGCCCGTCTCGTTCGGCCGGGTCGGCGAAACGGACGCGGTGCTGCGCTGTACCGCGCTGGGTTTTCCGCGCTTCAAGCTCCGTACGGACGAGGACGGCTCACGCTACCGGGACGCGGAGCATGTACATGCGACGTGCGCGGTCCTCTCCAATCGGCGCGAGGGCACGCTCGACCTCGGCCGGGCCACGCGGCTTCCCTGATCGACGACTGGTTCATGCGCTCCCGTGTGCTGGTGACCGTTGTCCGGGCATTGGTCTGTGCGGGCGCGGTGGAATGGTCTCGCCACAGCCGACTGACCTGTACGACTTGCACGTGTGCGGGGCGCGGCACCCCCCTCACCGTGCCGCGCCCCGTCCCCCGTTGCCCCTGGGAAATGGTCTATTCGGAGAGATGGTCTACTCGGTGTCCACCGTCGGCAGCGCTCCCGTCCGGGCCGCCTTTCCGTACCAGAGCGCACTCGACTTGGGCGTCCGAGCCTGGGTCGCGTAGTCCACGTACACCGCGCCGAAGCGCTTGCCGTAGCCGTAGGACCACTCGAAGTTGTCCATCAGGGACCAGAGGTAGTAGCCGCGGACGTCGGCGCCGTCGGTGATGGCTCGGCGCACCGCCGACAGGTGACCCTGGAGATACGCGATCCGCTCCGGGTCGTGGACGCTGCCGTCCGGCTCCGGCTTGTCGTCGTAGGCGGCGCCGTTCTCGGTCACGTACAGGGGCAGCCCGGGTGCCTCCCGCGTGTACCGCATGATCAGTTCGTGCAGGCCCGTCGGGTCGATCGTCCAGCCCATCTCGGTACGCTCGCCCGGAGTCTGATGGAACATCACGTCGTCGGCGGACGGCCACGGCGAGTGCTCGCTCACCCCATGGCCGTCCGCGCGCGGAGCGTCCGGGGCGGCCTCGGCGGCGCCGACGAGCGTCGGGGTGTAGTAGTTGAGGCCGAGCGCGTCCAACGGCTGGTTGATCAGGGCGAGGTCGCCGTCCAGGACGTACGACCAGTCCGTCACCGAGGCCGTCGCCGCGAGGAGGGTCTCCGGGTACGCGCCGTGCAGCATCGGTCCGTGGAAGATCCCGTTGGCCAGGTCGTCGATGCGCTGGACCGCCGCCAGGTCCGCCGGGTCCTGCGAATTCGGCCTGACCACCGAGGAGTTGAGGCTCACCGCGATGCTGTTGCGGGCGGGCATGGCGGCGCGGAGGGCCGAAGTCCCGAGGCCGTGCGCCAGGTTGAGGTGGTGCGCGGCTCGCAGCGAAGCCGCCGGGTCCGTACGGCCCGGCGCGTGCACCCCCGAGCCGTACCCCAGAAACGCGCTGCACCACGGCTCGTTGAGCGTGATCCACTGCTCGACCCGGTCGCCGAGCGCCTCGCCGACGATCTGCGCGTACTCGGCGAAGCGCAGCGCCGTGTCGCGCTCCGGCCAGCCGCCCGCGTCCTCGAGCTCCTGGGGCAGGTCCCAGTGGTAGAGGGTGAGCGCCGGCTTGATGTCGTGGGACAGCAGCTCGTCGACCAGGCGGCGGTAGAAGTCGAGGCCCCGCTGGACCGCGGGGCCGCGGCCCGTCGGCTGCACCCGCGGCCAGGACACCGAGAAGCGGTACGCGGTCAGGCCCAGCTCCGCCATGAGCGCCACGTCGTCGCGGTACAGGTGGTAGTGGTCGTTGGCGATGTCGCCGTTCTCGCCGCCGGCCGTCTTGCCCGGTGTATGGCTGAAGGTGTCCCAGATCGAGGGCGTACGGCCGTCCTCCCGCACTGCCCCCTCGATCTGGTACGCGGAGGTCGCTGCCCCCCAGAGGAAGGTGGGCGGAAAGGTCACTGGCTCAGGCATGGAAGCGCTCCCATAGGGGTCATGGAGACCGACGGGTAGGAGGGGGAGGGGGAAGGGGAAAGGGGGAGAGGGGCCGGGGCAGCGATGACCCGGCCCCACAAGAAAGGGGGTCAGCCCTTGACGGCGCCCTGCATGATGCCGCCGACGATCTGCTTGCCGAAGATCGTGAAGACGACCAGCAGCGGCAGGGTGCCGAGCAGCGCGCCCGCCATGATCAGCGACTGGTCGGGGGTGAAGCCGCGGCCGAGGCCCGCGACCGCGACCTGCACGGTCGGATTGCCGGTCTGGGTCAGCACCAGGAACGGCCACAGGAAGTCGTTCCAGGTCTGCACGAACATCAGCATGCCGAGCACGGCCATCGCGGGCCGGGCCGCCGGGAACACGATGTGCCAGACCACGCGCCAGCTGCTCGCGCCGTCCACCCGGGCCGCCTCGATGATCTCGTCGGGCAGTGCCTGGATGAGGTACTGCCGCATGAAGAACACCCCGAAGGCGTTCACCAGCGACGGCAGGATCACCGCCTGGAGCTGGTCGGTCCAGCCGAGTTCGGCGACCATCATGTAGAGCGGGATGATCATGAGCTGCGGCGGCACCATCATCGTGCCGATCACGAGCAGCATCAGCGCGCCGCGCCCTCTGAAGCGCAGCTTGGCGAAGGCGAACCCGGCGATGGTGGAGAGGAACACGATGGTGACCGCCGAAGTTCCGGCCACCAGCGTGGTGTTGATCATCGCCTCGCCCATGTTGGCGTTTTCCCAGGCGAGTTCGAGCTTGTCGAATAGTCCGCCGCCGAACCAGAACGGCGGCGGGGTCTCGGCGAGCCGCTGGTTGTCGCGCGAGGCCGCGATCGCCGTCCACACCAGGGGGAACAGCGAGCCGATGGTGAACAGGGCGAGGATGATGTACGCGATCGGTCCGGCGTGCAGGTGCCCGCCGGCCCGCTTGGCCATGGAGCGCCGCCGCTTGGGGGGCGGCGTGTCCTGGGGCGCGGGCGGTTTCGTCAGTGTCGTCGTCACGGCCGGTTCTCCTTAACTACTGGCGCGCAGCCGGCGCGAGATGACGTAGTTGATGACTCCGATCACGATGAGGATCAGGAACATCGTCCAGGCGATGGCGGAGGCCCGGCCCAGGTGCAGGTTGACCCAGCCCTGCTCGTACAGATACAGCCCGAGCGTCTGGAACTCGTGCTCGGGACCGCCGGACGCCCCCTTGTTCGGGTCGAACAGCAGCGGCTCACCGAAGAGCTGGGTCGCGCCGATGGTCGAGACGACCACGGTGAACAGGATCGTCGGGCGCAGCGAGGGCAGCGTCACATGGATGAACTGCCGCCAGCGCGAGGCACCGTCGAGGGCCGCGGACTCGTACAGGTCCTGCGGGATCGCCTGCATCGCGGCCAGGTAGATCAGCGCGTTGTAGCCGGTCCAGCGCCAGATGACGATCGTGGAGACGGCGAACTGCGAGGGCCACTTCTCGTTCTGCCAGTCGATGTTGTCGATGCCGACGAGGTTCAGCGCCCAGTTGATCATGCCGTAGTCGCGGCCGAAGAGCAGGACGAAGACGAGGGAGGCCGCGGCGATCGACGTCGCGTACGGCGCGAGCATCGCGACCCGGTAGAAGGTCGAGGCGCGCAGCTTGTAGTTGAGGATGTGGGCCAGGCCCATCGCCATCAGCAACTGCGGGACCGTCGAGATGATGCCGATGGTCAGGGTGTTCTTCGCCGCGTTCCAGAAGAACTCGTCGTCGAAGATGCGCGTGTAGTTGCGCAGTCCCGCCCACTCCATGTCCGTCGGCGCCGTCAGCTCCACGGTGTGCAGCGAGGCCCAGGCCGTGTAGAGCAGCGGGAACAGACCGAACGCGAGGAACAGCAGGAAGAACGGTGAGACGAAGGCGTACGGACTCCAGCGCAGGTCGCGCTGCCAGCGGCGGGAGAGCCGGTCCCGGCGGCGCTTGTCCGCCTCGGGCACCTTGTCGGCGGGCGGACGGGCCGGGGCCGTGCCCCCCTCCTTCGAGGGGGGCACGGCGGTGTCGTGCCGGGCGGGCATACCGGTCACTTCTCCAGGTTGTTGTCGATGGTCTTGGTGGCCGTCTCCCAGGCTTCCTTGGGCGACTTGCCCTGGGTCACCAGGATCACGCCGTTGTCGGTCAGACCCTGCTGGACGATCTGGTCCTTCGGGCCGATGATCTGGGCCGGGATCTCCTTGGCCATCGCGGCGAAGATCGTGCCGATCGGCGTGTCACCGGTCATGTCGTTCTTCGCGTTCTTCACCAGCGGCAGCTCGTACGCGGCCGGGGAGCTCGGGAAGCTGCCCTGCACGTCGAACAGCTTCGCCTGCTGCTCGGGCGCGGTCAGCCACGCGACCAGCTTCGCCGCTTCCTTCGTGTTCTTGCCCGACTTGGGCACGGCCAGGAAGGTCCCGCCCCAGTTGCCGGCCTTGGGAGCCTTGGCGACGTCCCACTTGCCCGCGGACTCCGGCTTCGACTTGCCCTTGAGATAGCCGAGCATCCACGGCGGGCAGGAGACCGCGGCGAACTTGCTGTTCGCGATCGTGGTGTCCCAGCCGGGCTGGAACTGGGTCTGCTTGCCGACCAGTCCGTCCTCGGCGGCCTGCGCGGTCAGGTCGAAGCCGTCCTTGACGGCCGGGTTCGTCTTGTAGATGACCTTGCCGGAGGCGTCGTAGAACTTCTCGGACTCACTGCTGAGGATCGAGTTGAGCAGACCGCCGGGCGAGTCGACGAAGGTGGTGCCCTTCGGGGCCTTCGCCTTGTAGTCCGCGCCCACCTCGAGGAACTTGTCCCAGCTGCCCTCCCACAGCTTGCCCACTTCCTCGCGGTCGGTGGGCAGGCCGGCCGCCTCGAACAGGTCCTTGCGGTAGCAGATGGCCATCGGGCCGATGTCGGTGCCGAGGCCGACCACCTGACCGTCGTCGGTCTGGGCCTGCTTCCACTTCCAGTCCAGCCAGTTGCTCTCCTCGACACCCTCCACCTTGGACATGTCCATCAGCTTCGCCGCCTGGGTCTGCGCGACCTCGGCGATGTTGCCGACTTCGATGGCCTGGATGTCCTGCAGACCGCTGTTGGTGGTGAGGTGGTTGATGAGCGGCGGGTAGTAGTTCTCGTTCCGCTCGATGACGTTCTCGGCGATCTTGATATTCGGGTTGAGCTTCTCGTACTCCTTGTACAGGCCGGCCTCTTTGAAGCCCTGGGTGCCGAAGAGACCCAGCGTGATCGTGGTCTTGCCACTGCCGCCGCCCGACGAGTTCGAGTCGCCGTCGTCGCCGCCGTCGTCGGCACAGCCGGCCAGCAGCCCGGCGCCCAGCGCGGTGACGGCCGCGATAACCGTCGTCCGGCGGGCGAAACGGGTACGTGCTCGCATTGCGTCCTCCTGTTGCCCTGACGTGCCGACCCCCCGGCCAACTGCGTTGTTGGGCCCGTTCGTTCTAGCTGCGGCTCGGGCGGGGAACGTGCGGGATGTGTATGTGTCAGGTACCGTGGGAGCGCTCCCACAAGTGATGTGTTGAAGAGTCGTCGGTTCACGCGGGGGTGTCAAGGGTGGGGACGCGGAGATATGTCTTCGGTTATCGGGCTGTTAACTAAAGCCGCTGGAGACCGGGAGAGAAGATCCCCGGAAACCTGTGGCGTGGGTGCCGAGAGGTGCGGCCGGGGTGAGGAGGGTTTCTCTCCTGAAGCCCGGCCCGGATCAAGACTGGATCAAGACTGTTAGATTCCAGCCCAAACGCGGTGTGAGCCGTGTCGGATCGGGAGGCGGGCCATGTCAGTCCACGGAGCGCGAGGCCGGAGCGGCGGGCGGCCGACCCTCGAGGAGGTCGCCGCGCGCGCAGGAGTGGGCCGCGGCACGGTCTCCCGCGTCATCAACGGCTCTCCTCGGGTCAGCGACGCCACCCGAGCGGCCGTCGAGGCGGCGGTCGCGGAACTCGGTTACGTACCGAACACGGCGGCCCGCGCCCTGGCGGCCAACCGTACGGACGCCATCGCCCTGGTGGTCCCCGAGCCCGAGACCCGCTTCTTCGCCGAACCGTACTTCTCGGACATGCTGCGCGGTGTGGGCGCGGCGCTCTCCGACACCGAGATGCAGCTCCTGCTGATCTTCGCGGGCAGTGACCGGGAACGGCGCCGGCTGGCCCAGTACCTGGCGGCGCACCGCGTGGACGGGGTTCTGCTGGTCTCGGTGCACGCGGACGACCCGCTCCCGGACCTGCTGTCCCAGCTGGAGATCCCGGCGGTGATCAGCGGCCGCAGGTCCGCGGACGAGACGCTTCCGTCCGTCGACTCGGACAACTTCGGCGGCGGCCGCTTCGCGGTGGAGCACCTGCTCGCCCAGGGCCGGCGCACCATAGCCCACCTCGCCGGACGCCTCGACGTCTTCGGCGCCCAGCGCCGTGTGGACGGCTACCGCGAGGGGTTGCGCGAGGCGGGGTACGAGGTCGACGAACGCCTCATCGTCGCCGGTGACTTCACGGAGGAGGGCGGCCGACGCGCGATGACGGAACTGCTCTCCCGCTGCCCGTCCCTGGACGCGGTCTTCGCCGGCTCCGACGTCATGGCGGCCGGCGCCCGCCAGGTCCTGCGCGAGGCCGGCCGCCGCATACCCGACGACGTGGCCCTCGTCGGTTACGACGACTCGGCCATCGCCCGCCACATGGACCCGCCCCTGACGAGCGTGCGCCAGCCGATAGAGGAGATGGGCCGCGCGATGCTCGACCTCCTGATGGACGAGATCGCGGACCGGCGCCCGGCGGTGTCCCGGGGCCTGGAGAGACGACAGGTGGTGCTGGCTACGGAGTTGGTGGCGCGGGCCTCGTCGTAGGGCTCACTCGCGGTTTGTCCGAAGGCGCGAGCCTCGCCCCGCCCGGAGGCGGGGCGAGGCTCGCGGAGCCCGCTACCCCTCCTGCCCCGCTTCCCCCTGAAAACCTGCCCCCTGAAAAGCCTTCAGCCGGTGACCTTTTCAGGCCACCGGCTGAAGAATCAGGGTGAGTGACGGGACTTGAACCCGCGGCATCCTGGACCACAACCAGGTGCTCTACCAGCTGAGCTACACCCACCATGACCGGCGATTCTCCGAAGTGGTTCACCGACCGGCCGAGAAAAAGTGTACAGGGTCCGAAGGGGTGCTCGCGCCCGCCTTTCCGTGGGGACTACTGAGCAGGTGGGACGTGCTTCGCGGCGATGGCGCGGGCCGTGTCCGAGTCGGGGCCCGGCTGGGGGACGAAGATCGCCTCGCGGTAGTAGCGGAGCTCGACGATCGACTCGCGGATGTCGGCCAGGGCACGGTGGTTGCCGTTCTTCTCCGGGCTGTTGAAGTACGCCCGGGGGTACCAGCGGCGGGCGAGCTCCTTGACGGAGGACACGTCCACGATGCGGTAGTGGAGGTAGTCCTCCAGCGTGGGCATGTCGCGCAGCAGGAAACCGCGGTCCGTGCCCACCGAGTTTCCGCACAGCGGGGCCTTGCCCGGTTCCTTGACGTGCTCACGGATGTAGGCGAGGACCTGTTCCTCCGCGTCCGCCAGGGTCGTACCACCGGGCAGCTCGGAGAGCAGACCGGAGGCGGTGTGCATCTGGCGCACCACGTCCGGCATGGTCTCCAGCGCGGCGTCGGGCGGCCGGATCACGATGTCCACCCCCTCGCCGAGCACGTTCAGCTCAGAGTCGGTGACCAGCGCGGCCACCTCGATGAGCGCGTCGTCGGACAACGAGAGACCGGTCATCTCGCAGTCGATCCACACCATGCGATCGTTCATGGGGTCACCCTACGGCCCGCTCCCGCACGCGGGCGCTCCGCTGGGTGAGGCAGAGCATGAGGCAGAGCGTTATGTGCGGGTTGTGGGGGCTGGGCGCGCCCCGCGGCGGAGCCGCGAATGTCACAGCCCCGCGCCCCTTCGGGGCCCGGTACCCCGGCCCCGAAGGGGCGCGGGTACCGGGCCCGGACCGCTGTGGTCCGGGCCCGGTACGAAACGCCATGGCGCGACTACGGTGCGCTGCGCTGCCCCGGCAGGCTCGGCCGACCTGCCGCGTACACCTCCGCGCCCTGCCGCCCCGACTCCGTGGAGACGGACGACGACGTCGCGCCGACCGTGTGGGCGGCCGCCGTACGGCGCGTCTGGAGGGGGACGGGTGCCTCCTGCGGTACCTGTGGTGGCGGAGAGCTCTCGGAGTCCGCGGGCTTCTCGCCCTGGGGGCGACGCGCCCGGTACGCGGCCCGGTACGCCGCCGGGGACGAGCCGAGCTGGCGGCGGAAGTGACCGCGCAGGGCCACCGGGGAGCGGAAGCCGCAGCGGCCCGCCACCTCGTCCACCGAGTAGTCGGACGTCTCCAGGAGCCGCTGCGCCTGGAGCACCCGCTGCGTGATCAGCCACTGCAGGGGAGCGCTCCCGGTGAGCGAGCGGAACCGGCGGTCGAACGTACGCCTGCTCATGTACGCGCGTGCCGCCAGTGTCTCCACGTCGAACTGCTCGTGGAGGTGCTCCAGCGCCCAGGCGACGACCTCCGCGAGCGGGTCGGCGCCGATCTCCTCTGGTAAAGACCTGTCGAGATAGCGCTCCTGACCGCCACTGCGCCGGGGCGGGACCACCAGACGGCGGGCCAGCGCTCCGGCGGCTTCGTTGCCGTGGTCGGTCCGCACTATGTGCAGACACAGGTCGATCCCGGCCGCCGTGCCCGCCGACGTCAGTACGTCGCCGTCGTCCACGAACAGCTCACGCGGGTCGACGTGTACCGACGGATAGCGCTTGGCCAGCGTCGGCGCGTACATCCAGTGTGTCGTCGCCGGGCGGCCGTCCAGCAGTCCCGCCGCCGCGAGGACGAAGGCGCCGGTGCACAGCCCGACTATGCGGGCGCCTTCCTCATGGGCCCGGCGCAGTGCGTCGAGCGCCTCCTCCGGTGGCGGTGAGGTGATCGACCGCCAGGCCGGCACCACGACGGTGCCTGCCCGGGAGATCGCCTCCAGCCCGTTGGGCGCGGTGAGTTCAAGCCCCCCTGTGGTCCGCAGTGGGCCTTCCTCACCGGCACACACCAGTAGTCGGTAGCGCGGCACGCCGGCGTCCTGGCGGTCGATACCGAACACCGACAGTGGTATGGAACTCTCGAAGATGGGGCCGCCGCTGAACAGCAGCACCGCGACGATCTCCTTGCGGCGTCGCCCGGAAAGTTTCCGGGCCGCGGCTTCCGGCGCGGCAGTGGAGTCGTGGCTCATACTGCTAAGCCCCCCTCGGTGGTCGCGGCTCCTCGGTTGTGTCGCTCCTGCACGTTTCCCCTCGGTCCTGCACGAGTCCCCCGCCGTAAAGACAGTCAAGATCGAATCTACTGTGTCCCATGGTGCCGAGGTGACCAGTTCAGCACTCGGCAGATTGTCGACATGGCAACTTGGCGTGAAGCATTCGATCACGAAGCGTTGCACTCGTGGGCCGTACAGGGAAGTGGGCCTCGTCCCCGTGGCCGGTCCACGTAGGGTGCGGGCACCCTGCGGGACCCTTTCAGTGCAGGTCGAACGGGGGGTGGAGGCCTGTTCGGTCAAGGGGTGTGCGGTGCCCGGAAGTTGGCTGAAAAGCAACGGGTCCATGCGTAAAAACCGGTCAGTCAACCGGCGAATTTCCGCCTGTGTGACGGCCCCCTCTTTGTGCCCCCGCGCCTACCCTGCAGTGCCGCCCATGATGCGGCGCCCGCTCCTCGGCCGACAGGCGTGCCGCGCCCTGCTCCGACCGGCGCAGCAGCACCCGGCACGCCCCGGTCACCGCGGCGAGGCCCAGGGCCGTGCCGGTCGCCCCCGCCAGGGAGGTTCCGTACCCGACGAGGACGACCGGAACCAGGACGCAGCTGAAGGCGGCCCAGCGCACCAGGTCGCTCACCGCGTCCTGTGCGGCGGGCGGCCTGGAGGGGGATTGAGGCGCGGTCGAGGGTCCGGACACGGTAGGGCTCCCTGAGGCGTGGGCTTACCGGGGTTCAACGCGTGTTCGACCGGCCGGTCACGGATCCGGGCCGGGAGCTGCCCGGGGGCTCCCCGGGCAGCTCTGGGGGCTCCGCCGGGATCCGGTGCTTCGGCTGCGGGTCCGTCGTGGTTCCTCGCGCCCACGCGGCGGAGCCGCATATGTCACAGCCCCGCGCCCCTGGGGCGCGCGATCCCGGGCCTTCCCGCCTGGGTGAACGCTCTGCAAACCGCCTGTACGGGGCAGCAACCATTGCGTTACGGGCGCCCTCTCGTGCATGCTCCCTGGAACCCTCCCGCGGCGAGAGCGGGATCTGGGCAGAGGAGGCGTGCCGCCGTACCCTTGGGGGTATGGGGTCGGGAAGATGATTCCCGGACACTGATTCCCGGACACAGCTCCGCAGCACCCGTCGTCCCACCCACGAGGATCCGAACGCCGAGACACCCATGGCCGGTCACGAATTCTTCGAACCCGCGGACCGCAAGCGCCCCGTCGCCGATCCCACGGCGGCCGAGCCCTTGGCGGCGGAAGACCCACGTCAGTCCTGCGATCCCGCCTTCAAGCACGGCGTCGTCGTCGGCTTCGACGGCTCCACGTCCAGTGAGCGCGCCCTCGCGTACGCGATCGGCATGGCATGCCGATCGGGCTCCGGCCTGATCATCGTGCACGTCGCCAACCGACTGCCCACCACCGTGTGGGCGGGCTGCGAGCCCCCGGTCTTCGTCGACGTACCGGATCATCGCACCGAGGTCCTCGGGCTGGAGCTCGCCTGCGCGGACTATCTGGCCGAGGTGCCCTGGATCCTCGTCGAGCGCGGCGGCGACATCTGCCACGAACTCGAAGAGGTCGGGTGTGAGTACGAGGCGGACGCGATCGTCGTCGGATCGACCCACGGCATCGTCGGCCGCATCTTCGGCTCGGTCGCCGGACGGCTCGCGAAGCGCGCGAAGCGCCCGGTCATCGTGATCCCGTGATCCACGCTTCCGTTGTTGTCTTTCCGTAACTCACCGTTGTCCCAGGTGAGATGAGGCGGACGAATCGTCAACTTCCCTTGTGCGTCGGGCAAACCTACTCGCGCGTAGAGGTGGTTTGTGCCCTTGTGAAGGGTACATACCGGTCACCGGACCTACCGCACGGTCCAGTGACACGCATCGCGCACGTGCACATGCAAGAAGGGAGCCCGCCGTGGACAAAGATGTCTCTGCGGGAAGCACCATCACCACCCTTGGCCATCTCGCCCTCGGACTCACCCTGCTGGCCTTCGGCCTCGGCCACACCGAAGTGATCGACGGCGTGACGGCGGCCGACGCCGTGGGTCTGGCCACCTACGTCGGCGGCGTCGCGCTGTTCGTCGCGGGCCTGTTCGCCTTCCGCGACCGCGATGTGTCCACAGGTACGGCCTTCGCGGGGCTCGGAGCCCTGTGGTTCACCTGGGGTGCGACGGCCGGCGGCTGGGGAGTCACCGCGGGTACGGCGGTCTCCGACAACGCCGCTGGGCTCTTCCTGCTGCTGTTCGCTCTGGTCGCGCTGAGCCTGACGCTCGGGGCGGCGGGCGGTGGCGTGCTCGCGCAGGCCACCTACGGGCTGTTCTGCGTCGCGCTCGTGCTTCTCGCCATCTCGCGCTTCGGGGACACCGGGGCGATCGGTCAGGTCGGCGGCTGGTTCGCCGTGGTGGCGGGCGCCGCGGCCTGGTACGCCGCGACGGCGTTCCTGGCCCACTGGCCCACCGCGGTCCCACGACGCGCTGCCGGCCGGCGAATGACGGTCACCGGCTGAGGCGGGCGCGCGGGCCGGGGTTTTGGGCGGCCCCGGCTCCTGTAGGAACGGCTCCCCGTGTGCATAGGTGGCACACACGGGGAGCCGTTCATGTTTTGCCGCGGGACGGCTACTCCACCGTCACCGACTTCGCGAGGTTGCGCGGCTTGTCGATGTCCCTGCCCAGGGCCAACGCCGTGTGGTAGGCGAGGAGTTGGAGCGGGATGCCCATCAGGATCGGGTCCAGCTCGTCCTCGTTCTTCGGGACGACGATCGTCTGGTCGGCCTTCTCCTGCACCTGGTGCGCGACCGCGAGGATCTTGCCGCTGCGGGCCTTGATCTCCTCCAGGGCGGCGCGGTTCTTCTCCAGAAGATCATCGTCCGGGACGATCGCGACCGTCGGCAGCGCGGGCTCGATCAGGGCCAGCGGGCCGTGCTTCAATTCCGAGGCGGGGTAGGCCTCGGCGTGGATGTACGAGACCTCCTTGAGCTTCAGCGAGGCCTCACGGGCCACCGGGTAGCCCCGTACGCGGCCGATGAAGAGCATCGAGCGGGCCTCGGCGTACTGCTCGGCCGTCTTCTTGATCTCCTCCTCCTGGTCGAGGATCTCGGAGATCTGGCCGGGCAGCTTGCGCAGGCCCTCGATGATCCGCTTGCCGTCCCGGACCGACAGGTCACGGGTGCGGCCCAGGTGCAGCGCGAGCAGCGCGAAGGCGACCGTGGTGTTCGTGAAGCACTTCGTCGACACCACGCAGACCTCGGGACCCGCGTGCACGTACATGCCGCCGTCCGCCTCGCGGGCGATGGCGCTGCCCACCACGTTCACGATGCCGAGGACCCGCGCGCCCTTGCGCTTCAACTCCTGTACGGCGGCCAGTACGTCGTACGTCTCACCGGACTGGGACACCGCGACGTACAGGGTGTCGGGGTCGACCACCGCGTTGCGGTAGCGGAACTCCGAGGCGGGCTCGGCGTCCGCGGGGATGCGGGCCAGTTCCTCTATCATCTGGGCGCCGATCATGCCCGCGTGGTAGGAGGTGCCGCAGCCGAGGATCTTCACGCGGCGGATCTGGCGGGCCTCGCGGGCGTCCAGGTTCAGGCCACCCAGGTGCACGGTGGAGAACCGGTCGTCGATGCGGCCGCGCAGGCACCGGTCCACGGCGTCGGCCTGTTCGGAGATCTCCTTGTGCATGTACGTGTCGTGGCCGCCCATGTCGTACGAGGCGGCCTCCCACTCCACGGTGGTCGGCTCGGCCGTCGTACGGGTGCCCTCGGTGGTGTACGTACGGAAGTCGTCGGCCTTCAGGGTCGCCATCTCGCCGTCGTCCAGCGTGACGATCTGGCGGGTGTGGGTCACGAGCGCGGCGATGTCCGAGGCGACGAACATCTCCTTCTCGCCGATTCCGAGGACCACCGGGGAGCCGTTGCGGGCCACCACGATGCGGTCGGCGAAGTCGGCGTGCATGACGGCGATGCCGTACGTGCCCTCGATGACCCGGAGGGTCTCGCGGACCTTGTCCTCCAGCTTCTCGGCCTGGGAGCGGCCGATCAGGTGGGTGAGGACCTCGGTGTCGGTCTCGGAGAGGAACTCGACGCCGTCGGCCTCCAGCTTCTTCCGCAGGTCCGAGGCGTTGTCGATGATGCCGTTGTGGACGACGGCGACCTTGCCCTCGGCGTCCAGATGGGGGTGGGCGTTCACGTCGGAGGGGGCGCCGTGAGTGGCCCAGCGGGTGTGAGCGATGCCGGTGGTGCCGGCGAAACGCTTGGGGACGCGGGCCTCCAGGTCACGTACCCGGCCCTTGGCCTTGACCATCTTCAGGCGGCCGCTCGACGGAGTGGTGACGACGATGCCCGCCGAGTCGTAGCCGCGGTACTCGAGGCGCTGCAGGCCTTCGAGGAGGAGCGGTGCCACATCACGCCTGCCGATGTATCCCACGATCCCGCACATACAGAGTGTTTCCTAGCCGTAGACGATGCGGCGCAGCTGCCTGAGCGTGAGCTCCGGCGGTGCGACCGCGCGATATTTGAGGTCCGCCTCGATCCGTTCGAAGATCGCCGAGTTCACCAGGCCCTGGGCCTGGAGTTCCCGATGGCGGCGACGGACGTACGTCTCGGTCGTCTCGTCGAAGTAGGCGAGGACGTCCTGGACCACCCGTAGCGCCTCGCCCCGGCTCAGGGGCGTGGAGCGCGTCAGATGATCAACAAGTTCGTCGTGCACCCGTCGATCCTGAGGTAAATCGCTGGCAATCGCAAGAATCCTGCCCGATGTCGGGCAGAAACTTGTTGAAACTCTTGCGGGGGCTGTTTCCCGAACGGTCCGGCCTGCGGCTCCGGCCGGTGGTGCGAGCTACTCCTTCCCGCGAGTGGACGTCACACCCGCGCCGAAGGGGCGCCCGGCCACGCCGAGGGTGTGGGGGATCGCCGAGACGGGCGAGGAGCCGAGCTCCATCCATGGACGGGCGCCGGGGGTGAGGTGTGAGGTGTGAGGTGTGACCGATGGGAGCGGGTCGGTCCTTTACATCTGCCACATCCGCTACGTCCGCTACATCCGCTACATCCGCTTGAGGATCGCCTGCTTGGCCAGCGTGAACTCCTCCTCCGTGAGGACGCCCGACTTGTGCAGCTGGCCGAGTTCCCGCAGGCGGCGCAGGAGGGCGTCGTGGTCGGCCTCGGCGGGCGTCTCGGGGGCGGCGGAGGCAGCGGTGAGCCGCTTGGGCCGTGCGTCCTCCATGGGCGGTGCCGCCGGATGCGGGAGCCGTGCCTGGACCGCGGCCGCGACCATCGCCATCAGCTGGTCCTTCTTGGAGCCCCACAGGTCGATGGAGTTGGGGTCGTACTTGGGCGGTGCCTTCGTGGGGGCGTTGCGCACGGTGAAGCGGAGGTAGCCGTTCTCCAGCACGGGCGAGGGCTGCCACTCCACGCCCTCGATGTCGGCCAGGGCGAGCGTGCGGGGGCCGGCGGCCGCCTTGGCCTCCTCCGTCTTCCAGTTCCACTCGAGGCGGACGTGGTCCCCGTCGAAGCTCGCGGTGCCGTCTCCGGCGGAGGCCGACAGCGGAATGGCCGGGCCAGGCAGCAGGTAGCGGTCGACGGCGGTGGCCGGGACCTGGTCCAGGAGCAGCGCGTTGCGGGTCTCGTCCACGAAGTACTCGGCGACGCCGTAGCGGTCCGACTCGACCGTCAGCTGGTACGGGTCGGCGGAGTCCGCGAGTCTGCCGCCGGTCGCCTGGAGCAGTGGGTCCGCGCCCTCACGCAGTCGCAGCCTGAGCCGCCCGGACCTCTTGCCCTGTTCGAAGGAGATACCGGCCAACGCGCCCAGCGGAACGGTGAGTTCGCCCAGGGTCTTGCGCAACAGGCTCACGTTCTTGTCGCGGCCGGGCACGAGGCGCAGGGCGTCCCCGTCGAAAGTCCAGGTGCCGTCCTTCTGGATGATTTCCGCCATGAAGGGGATTGTTCCACCGGTCTCGCGAGAGAGTGGTCCATACCTATCGGAACCTGTCGGAGCTTCAGGAAGGGACCGTTTGTGAGACCGCACCGCAGAACGCCCCGCCTTCTCGGTTCGCTGCTGCTCGTCGCGGCGGCGGGCATCTCCGTCGCCGGAGCGGCGCCTGTCGCCGACGCGGAGCCCGCCGACTCGAAATCCGCGACCCCTCTCGACCGCGTGGTCCCCGCTCCCGCCTCGGTCACCTCCGGTGGATCCCCGTACCGGATCACCAGCGGTACGCGCATCCGCGTGGACGACTCGCAAGAGGCCCGCCGCATCGGCGAGTACCTCGCCGCCGTCCTGCGACCGTCCACCGGTTACCGACTGCCCGTCACGTCGGGCGGCGGATCCGGGATCCGGCTGAAGCTCGGCCCGACCTCCCTCGGTGACGAGGGTTACCGGCTCGACAGCGGCGGGTCCGGCGTCACCATCACGGCCCGGCAACCCGCCGGGCTCCTGCACGGCGTCCAGACCCTGCGCCAGCTCCTGCCCGCCTCGGTCGAGAAGGACTCCGCGCAGCCCGGCCCCTGGCTCGTCGCGGGCGGCACCATCGACGACGAGCCCCGCTACGGCTACCGCGGCGCGATGCTGGACGTCTCCCGGCACTTCTTCACCGTCGACCAAGTCAAGCGATACATAGACCAGTTGGCGCTCTACAAGGTCAACAAGCTGCACCTCCACCTGAGCGACGACCAGGGCTGGCGCATAGCCGTCGACTCATGGCCGCGGCTCGCCACGTACGGCGGCTCCACGCAGGCCGGCGGCGGCCCCGGGGGCTACTACACGAAGGCGGACTACCAGGAGATCGTCCAGTACGCCGCCTCGCGCTATCTGGAGGTCGTGCCCGAGATCGACATGCCCGGCCACACCAACGCCGCGCTGGCCTCGTACGCGGAGCTGAACTGCGACGGCGTCGCGCCCCCGCTCTACACCGGCACCGACGTCGGCTTCAGCTCGCTGTGTGTCGACAAGCCGGTGACCTACGACTTCGTGGACGACGTGATCCGCGAGCTGGCCGCGCTCACTCCCGGCAAGTACCTCCACATCGGCGGTGACGAGGCGCACTCGACGAGCCACGAGGACTATGTGAAGTTCATGGACCGCGTGCAGTCCATGGTCGCCAAGTACGGGAAGACCGTGATCGGCTGGCACCAGCTGACCGGGGCGACTCCGGCGAAGGGCGCGCTGGCCCAGTACTGGGGCCTGGACAGCACCAGCGCCGAGGAGAAGGAGCGGGTCGCGGCGGCGGCGCGGAACGGGACCGGGATCGTGCTGTCGCCGGCCGACCGGGCCTACCTGGACATGAAGTACACCGAGGACACTCCGCTCGGGCTCGACTGGGCGGGCTATGTGGAGGTGCGGCGGTCGTACGACTGGGATCCGGGCAACTACCTTCCGGGAGCGCCCAGTTCGGCCGTGCAGGGCGTCGAGGCGCCGCTGTGGACGGAGACGCTCTCGACGCCGGCCCACCTCGACTACATGACCTTCCCGCGGCTGCCCGGTGTCGCGGAACTCGGCTGGTCGCCCGCCTCGACGCACGACTGGGACGCGTACAAAGTGCGGCTGGCCGCGCAGGCACCTCGGTGGGACGCGCTGGGGATCGGCTACTACAAGTCGCCGCAAGTTCCTTGGCCCGCCGAGTAGTCGGACAGGAACAGCTGAATACGACGGCGGGCGCCCCTGGGACCGTACGTGGGACGCCCGCCTGCTTGTGGGGCCCGTTGAGGCCCGGTGAGGGGTTCTACAGTTCGGCGATCGGGTTCTTCAGGGTGCCGACGAGCTGGAGGGCGCCGGCCGGGTCGGAGAGGTCCACCATCTGCCCGTTGTCGCGCAGTTGGAGCCGGTTGAGGCAGGACAGGGCGAACTCCGGGGCGAACATGTCGTACTGCCGGAACTTGTCCGCCAGTTCGGGATGGCCCGCCTGGTAGTCGCGTACGCAGCCGGCGACCGTCCGCCAGAAGTCGGTCTCGTCGAGGACGCCCTCGCTCGCCAGGTTCGCGGCGAGGAAGCGGAAGAAGCAGTCGAAGACGTCCGTGAAGAGCGACAGGAGCTTCTTGTCCTCGGGTACGTCGACGCGCAGCCGCTCGACCGTCGGCGGCAGCACCGCGTCCGGGTCCATGACGGCGATCTCCTCGGCGATGTCCTTGTAGATCGCGCGCCGCACGACGCCGTCCTCCAGGACGAGGATGACGTTCTCGCCGTGCGGCATGAACACCAGGTCATAGGCATAGAAGCTCTGCAGCAGCGGCGTGAGGTACGCGCGCAGATACCGGCGCAGCCACTCCACCGGCGGCAGGCCCGAGCGCTCGATCAGCGCGGCCGCGATGGAGGCGCCCTCGTGGTCGACGTGGACGAGGGAGGCCATGGTGGCCAGGCTCTCGCCCTGCTGGAGCGAGGACACCGGGCTCTCGCGCCACAGGGCCGCGAGCATCTTGCGGTACGGCGAGTAGCGGTCGGTGGCGGCCTCGTACTCCAGGTGCCGGTAGCCGACGGCCGCGCGTTCGCGGATGATCGACAGGCCCGTGGACTTCAACACCGGGTCGTTGTCGATGAGCCCGGCCAGCCAGTCGTTGATGGCCGGAGTCGCCTCCATGTAGGCGGCGGACAGGCCCCGCATGAAGCCCATGTTGATGACCGACAGGGCGGTCTTCACATAGTGCTTCTCCGGGGCGCTCTTGTTGAAGAACGTCCGGATCGACTGCTGGGCCAGGTACTCGTCGTCGCCCTCGCCCAGACACACGAGGTGCCGCTGGGCGACCTCGGCCGCGAAGGTGACGGTGAGCTTGTTCCACCACTGCCAGGGGTGGACGGGGATGAGGAGGTAGTCGTCGGGGTCGAGGTCTTGGTCGCGCAACGTGCCAGAGAAACGGCTCAGCGTCACGTCGCCCAGTTCGGACCGTAGGAAGGACTCGTACTCGACACCCACCCCCGCCGTGAACGCGGCCCGTGAGCGGTGCGCCGCCAGCCAGATCAGCCGTACGGGACTCGCGGTCTCCGGCGCGTACGAGAGGTACTCGTGGACACCGAAGCCCAGCCGCCCGTTGTTGGCGACGAAGCACGGATGGCCCTCGGTCATGCCCGTCTCGATCTCCTGGAAGCCGCTTTTCGCGAGCTCGGCGGAGGTGATCTCGGGTTTGGTGAGCTTGAAGCAGGTCCCGGCGAGGGTGGAGGAGATCTCCTCCAGGTAGACCGGCAGCACCTCGTCGCTCAGGCCGAGCGATTTCCTGAACTCGATGAAGAAGTCCAGGGCGGCGAGGGGGAGTTCCCTGCCGTCCCGGTGCCGGGTGATCGACTCGGCGTCGACCTGCCAGTGGTCGAGGGTGTGGCGGGTCGCGGTGAAGCGGTAGCGGGTGAGGCCGTCGTCGCTGCGGACCACGTACGCGCCGTCGCCGGCGAGCTCCGGCGTGAACAGCCGCTCGTGGGCGAACTCGGCCAGGGCCTTGCGGACGAGGAGACGGTTGGCCCGCGCCCAGCGCTCGGGGGACAGGTGCGCCACGGCATCGGACAGGTGCGCTCCGGCATAGGACAGGGCGTCGGACAGGGTCATATCGCCACTCCTCGGGTAGCCAGGAACCGCTCACGCGTGCAGAGGGACAGCAGTGCGCGCTTCTCCGGCTTCTCGATCTCACGGACGGGCACGAAGCCGACGGCCTCGTTCAGCGCGTGCACCGCCTTGTTGGTCACGTCCGGTTCGACGACGACCCGGCGGGTGCGCGGGTCGGCGAACAGGGACTCCATCACCACCGTGATCACGGCCCGGGTGAAGCCGTGCACCGGCCGGTCCGTCGGCGCCACCAGGAAGTGCATGCCGACATCGCCCGGCTGGGGCTCGTACAGGCCGACCAGTTCGACGTACTGCGGGTCGTAGCTCTCCATCAGGAACGCGGGCACGCCGTCGTGCAGCCCGATGTACGCGTCATGGTGTTCGTGGGCGGCGATCCGCATGTACTCGCGCTCCACGTCCTGGAGTTTGGCGTGCCGCATCATCCAGTGCTCCGCCTTGGGGTGGGTCACCCAGGAGTGCAGCAGCTCGGCGTCGTTGAGGGGGTCGAGGGGGCGCAGACTCAGCGCCCCGATGGTGGGGCTCATGCGGCGAACTCCTGGAACGCGATGGACTTCTCGACCGGGTAGTACTCGGTGCCGAGCAGCTCACGGATGATGTACGCGTTGCGGTACGCGCCCATGCCCAGGTCCGGGGACGTGATCGAGTGCGTGTGCACGCCGGCGTTCTGCAGGAAGATGCCGCGGCCGGTCGTGTCGATGGCGTAGTTGCGGGCGACGTCGTGGTTGCCCTGCGCGTCGTAGCGGAGGCGGTCGCGTACGGGCTTCAGGAACTCGGGCTCCGCGTACTTGTAGCCGGTCGCCAGGACCAGGCCCTCGGAGTGCAGCTCGTAGTCCTTCTCCTGCTCCTCCTGGCGGAGGCCGAGGGTGTACGTGCCGTTTTCGTGACTCGCCCTGTTGAGGGACGAGTTGGTGAGCAGGCGGGTGGGGATCGGGCCGCCGAGGTTCTTCTGGTAGAGCAGGTCGAAGATCGCGTCGATCAGCTCGCCGTCGATGCCCTTGAACAGGGCCTTCTGCTCCGTCTGGAGGCGGTAGCGGGTCCGCTCCGGCAGCGCGTGGAAGTAGTCGATGTACTCCGGGGAGGTCATCTCCAGCGTGAGCTTGGTGTACTCGAGGGGGAAGAAGCGGGGCGAGCGTGTGACCCAGTTCAGCCGGTAGCCGTGGACGTCGATCTCGCTCAGCAGGTCGTAGTAGATCTCGGCGGCGGACTGCCCGCTGCCGACCAGCGTGATCGACTTCTTGCTCTGCAACTCCCGCTTGTGCTGCTGGTAGCGGGAGTTGTGGATGAAGTCCCCGCCGAGGTCGGCGCAGGCCTCGGGGATGTACGGCGGAGTGCCGGTGCCGAGGACGAGGTGGCGGGCGCGGAACACGTCGCCGGCGCCTGTGTTCACGAGGTACACGCCGTCCTCGTACGTCACCTTCGTGACCGTCGTGCTGAAGCGGACGCTGGAGAGTTGCGAGGCCGCCCAGCGGCAGTAGTCGTCGTACTCGACGCGCAGCGGGTAGAAGTTCTCGCGGATGTAGAACGAGTACAGACGGCCCGATTCCTTCAGGTAGTTGAGGAAGGAGTACGGGGACGTCGGGTCGGCCAGCGTGACCAGGTCCGACATGAACGGTGTCTGGAGGTGCGCGCCCTCCAGGAACATCCCGGAGTGCCACTCGAAGTCCGGCTTGGACTCCAGGAAGACACCGTCGAGTTCGCCGATCGGCTCGGTGAGGCAGGCAAGGCCGAGGTTGAAGGGACCCAGCCCGATTCCCACGAAGTCGTACGTCTTTTCAGGGGTTTCAGGAAGCGCGGTCAAGGGACTCTCCCAGGTACTGCTCGGCGTGTCCGGCGATCAGGTCGAGTACGGCGGAGATGTCGTCCGTCGTGGTCTCGGGGTTGAGCAGGGTGAACTTGAGGAAGTGACGGCCGCCGACCTTGGTGCCCGCGACCACCGCGTCACCGGAGGCGAACAGGGCCTTGCGGGCGTACAGGTTGGCCCGGTCCATCGCGGAGGGGTCGGTGACGGCCGCCGGGATGTATCGGAAGACCAGGGTGGACAGGGACGGCTGGACGACCACGTCGTAGCGCGGGTCGGCGGCGAGCACCTGCCAGCCCTGCTCCGCCAGGTCGCAGACCTCGTCGAAGAGCTGGCCGATGCCGTCGGAGCCCATCACGCGCAGCGTCATCCACAGCTTGAGCGCGTCGAAGCGGCGGGTGGTCTGCAGGGACTTGTCGACCTGGTTGGGGATTCGTTCCCGCACCATGCGGCGCGGGTTGAGGTACTCCGCGTGGTAGGTGGCGTGGCGCAGGGCGGCCGCGTCGCGGACCAGGATGGCGGACGAACTCACCGGCTGGAAGAAGGACTTGTGATAGTCCACGGTCACGGAGTCGGCGCGCTCGATGCCGTCGATGCGGCCCCGGTTCTTCAGGGAGGTCAGCAGTCCGCAGCCGTACGCCGCGTCCACGTGCATCCACGTCCCGAACTGCTCGCACAGCGCGGCGATCTCGGGCAGCGGGTCGATGGAGCCGAAGTCGGTGGTGCCGGCAGTGGCGACCACGGCCATGGGGACGAGGCCGGCCCGCTTGGCGCGCTCCAGTTCGTGGGCGAGCGCGACCGTCTGCATGCGCTTGTCGCGGTCGACGGGGATCGACACGACCGAGTCGGCGCTCAGACCGAGCAGGGTGGCCGACTTCTTGACGCTGAAGTGGCTCACCTCGGAGGCGAAGACGCGCAGTTTGGCGTGCGTGTCGGTCTTGGTCTCCTCGCGGGCGAGCAGCAGCGCCTGGAGATTGGACTGCGTGCCGCCGCTGGTGAACACGCCGTCGGCGGCCGGGCCGAGGCCGATGCGCTCGGTGGTCCAGTCGATGAGCTTGCGCTCGATGAGGGTGCCGCCGGCCGACTGGTCCCAGGTGTCCAGGGAGGAGTTGACGGCGGAGAGCACCGCCTCGCCCAGCACCGCCGGTATCACGACCGGGCAGTTGAGGTGGGCGAGGTAGCGCGGGTGGTGGAAGTAGACCGCGTCGCGGAGGTAGACCTCTTCGAGTTCGTCGAGGGCCGCGGTGGTGTCGAGCAGCGGCCGGTCGAGATCGATTTTGTCGATGCTGGGGGCGAGTGTGTCGACAGTGACGCCGGTGAACGGCCGGTCCGTGGTGGCGAGTTTGGCTGCCACCCGCTCGATTCCTTCGGTCACGGAGCGGCGGTACCGCTCCGCGGTCGTGTCATTGAGCAGGTGTGAACGCATGTGTAGGCCCTTCGTGCGGGGGGAGTCCGAGCGGTACAGCGGTTCATCTGTGCGGTGCGGGTTCATCTGTGCGGTACAGAAGAGCGGTACAGAAGAGCGGTACAGAAGTGGGGGGCGGGTCGCATCGTCGAACTTAGGTTAGCCTAACCTAAGTTCGAGCGCGATCCCGCCCCACCGGTCACTGCCGTGACGTACCCCTCCCCGGGCTCACTCTCCTTGCTCGCGCAGTTGCTCCTCGCTCAGTCCGCGCCGCCAGTAGCCGACGAACGTGACCCGCTTGCGGTCGATCTCGCGCTCCCGCACGAGATGGCGGCGCAGCACCTTCACGCGGCCCGACTCGCCCGCGATCCAGGCGTACGGGGCCTCGGACGACGGGAGTTGGGCGGCCCGGATCGCGTCGAGGGCCATGGGGGATCCCTCGTCGCGTACCAGCCAGGTGATCTCGGCGTCGACGTCGGCGGCCGTGACCGGCTCTATGCGGTCGCCCGCGTGCGGGACCTCCAGCCAGACACGCGCCTTGGTCCCGGCCGGCAGCGTCTCCAGGATGGCGGAGGCGGCGGGCAGAGCGGTCTCGTCCGCCCAGATGACGACCAGGTCGGCGTCGGCGGGCGGGCGGAAACGGATCGCCGCGTTGTCGGCGATCGCCGGGCCGAGCAGGGCGACGCGGGCACCGGCCCGCGCGTCGGCCGCCCAGCGTGACGCCGGGCCCGCCGGGTGGGCGGCGCCGGGCTCCGTGCCGTGCAGCACGAAGTCGATGTCGATCTCGGTGGTCACCCCGCGCACGTCGCGGCGCAGTGCCCGGAGCGTGTATGAGCGCATCACCGCGCGTACGTCGTCGGGGATGCCGAGGTATGCCTCCCGCCAGCCTTCGCCGTACTCCATCGGCAGGACGGGCTCGCTCTGCCCCTGCCTCGGCAGGAAGAGCGTGAGGCTCTGGTCGCGGCCGTCGGAGGCGAAGGCTGTCAGGTCGGGGCCCGTGAAGGTGACCCGGACGAGAGACGGGCCGAGCCGCCTTGTCCGTTCGACCTGGAGGGAGAAGAAACGGTAGGGGGCGGCTACGGCCGTCGTCATGCTTGCTCCTGAGTTTTCGTCAGGGGTCGGGTGGTCCAGCGCTGGTTGTGTCTCACCTGCGGGCCGTGGGGGCTTGTCGCGCAGTTCCCCGCGCCCCTAGGGGGGAGGGGGTGAGGGTTTGCGGGGAGCTGCGGGTCCTCGTGGGTTGCTCGCGCAGTTCCTCGCGCCCCCGGGGCCCTCGGTCGGTTTGCTACGCGACCTTCTTGGCGTTCTCGATGGCCTCGGCGAGGTTGTCGAGCATCGGGGTGCACTTGGCGTAGGAGAGGATCGGCTCCGGCGTGCGGCCGATGACCTGGCCGGCCTTGACGGCGGGCAGTTGCTTCCAGGTGGCCTCGGTGATGTCGGCGGGCTGGATGGTGGCGGTGCGGTCGTCCATGATGATGATGTCCGCGGGGTACTTGTCGACGTTCTCCCAGCTCAGGTTCTCGAACCAGCCACCGCTGGCCTTGAGGATCTTGGCCGGCGGCTCGACGAGGTTCACGCCGAGGGCCTTGAAGTACTCCAGGTCGATGGAGAGGTTCGAGCCGGAGACGTAGAAGATGTCCTGGCTAGCGGAACCGGCGAGCACCTTGATCTCCGGGCGCGCCTTGGCGGCCTTGCGCAGGCGCTCGGCGGCCGTCTCGAACTTCTTCTTCGCCTCGACGGTCCTGGCGGCCTTCACATCGGCGCCGAGTGACTCGGCGAGCGCGAGCATGCGCTCCAGCGGCTCGGGCAACTGGCGGTCGTAGACGGAGAGTCCGACGCTCGGGGCGAGCTCGAGGATCTTGTCCTTGGACTCCTCCGGGACGTACCAGAGGGTGCCGGCGTCGTCGAACATCGTCGAGATCAGCACGTCGGGGGCGAGGGTCGCGTACTTCTCGATGTTGAACTGACCCCACTCGTTGCCGAGGATCGTCAGCTTGCTGATGTCCATGTCGCCGGCCTGGACGTCGGGCTTGCCGTCCCCGGTCTCGGTCGGGCCGAAGACGCCCTTGACCTCGATGCCGTAGTCGTGGAGCGCGGCGGCGACACCGGTGAAGGTGACGATGTTCGCCGGTATCTTGTCCAGCTTCACCGTCGTGCCGCGGTCGTCCTTGAACGACCAGGGGCCGGACTCGGCGGCCTTCGTCTCGTCCGCCGAGCCGCCGCTTTCCGAGTCGTCATCGCCGCAGGCGGCGAGAACGGCGCCGAGGCCGAGGGCGCCGCCGGCGGCGAGGATGCCGCGGCGGGAGAGGTGGTTGGCGCGGGCGTTGGACATGGCTTTGGCTGCTTTCGAACAGGGTGGGTGACCCACCGGACAGTGCGAAAGATAGGTTAGCCTAACCTCGCTATGTGTCCAGGGGGTGGTTCTCACCTGCTGCGATGCCCGGGGCGGCTCGCCGCCGTGGCTGTGCACACCCTGTGCGACACGGGGGAGCGCGAAGATCGATGGCGTGATCTTTTCGGCCAACGAGCCCAGCTCGCGTGCCGGCTCGCGTGCCGCCCCTCAGCCGGCTCACGCGCGACCTCTCAGCCAATGAGACCCAGCTCCCGCAACTTCTCAGCCGACGAGACCCAACTCCCGGGCGATCAGAATTCGTTGTACCTCGCTTGTGCCCTCTCCAATCTCAAGAATTTTGGAGTCGCGCCACATACGCGCCACCGGGTACTCGTTCATGAAGCCGTAGCCGCCGTGGATCTGGGTCGCGTCACGGGCGTTGTCGACGGCGATCGTGGACGAGTAGAGCTTGGCGAGGGCGGCCTCCTTCTTGAACGGCTCCCCGCTCACCAGCCGGGACGCCGCGTCGCGCCACGCCAGCCGGGCCGTGTGCGCCTTCATCTCCATGTCGGCGATCTTGAACTGGATGGCCTGGTAGGAGCCGATGTTCCGGCCGAACGCCTGCCGTTCCTTCGCGTACTTCACCGACTCGTCCACACAGCCCTGCGCGAGGCCGGTGGCCAGGGCCGAGATGGCGATGCGGCCCTCGTCGAGGATGCGCAGGAACTGCGCGTAGCCGCGGCCCTTCTCGCCGAGCAGGTTCGCGGCCGGGACGCGGACGTCGGAGAAGGACAGTTCGCGGGTGTCGGAGGCGTTCCAGCCGACCTTCGAGTACGGAGCCGCGACCGTGAAGCCGGGTGTACCCGACGGCACGATGATCGCGGAGATGAGGGGCTTGCCCTCGGGGGTGCGGCCGGTGACCGCGGTGACGGTGACCAGGCCCGTGATGTCGGTTCCCGAGTTGGTGATGAAGCACTTGGTGCCGTTGATCACCCACTCGTCCGTCTCCGGGTCGAGACGGGCGGTGGTACGAGTCGCTCCCGCGTCCGAGCCGCCGTCCGGCTCGGTCAGGCCGAAGGCGCCCAGCGACTCGCCGGAGCAGAGACGGGGAAGCCAGGTCCGCTTCTGCTCTTCGGTGCCGAACAGATGGATCGGCATGGCGCCGAGGGAGACGCCGGCTTCGAGGGTGATGGCCACCGAGGAGTCCACGCGGGCGAGTTCCTCGAGGACGATGCCCAGCGCCAGATAGTCGCCGCCCATGCCGCCGTACTCCTCCGGGAACGGCAGCCCGAACAGGCCCATCCGGCCCATCTCGCGGACGATCTCGTACGGGAACTCGTGACGCTCGTAGAAGTCACCGATCTTCGGCGCCACGACATCGTGCGCGAACTCCTCGACCGTGCGGCGGAGTTCGTCGAGTTCGGGGGAGAGGCGGTGGTCCAGTGACATGGAGGATCACTCCTTGTGGGAGAGGGCGCGGACGGTGCGGGACGGGCTGGGTCGGCCCAGTCGCTCGGCCATCCACACGCTGGTGGCGGTGAGGAGGCCGAGATCTACGCCGGTGTCGATGCCGAGGCCCGTCAGCATCCACACGAGGTCCTCGGTGGCGAGGTTGCCGGTGGCGCTCTTCGCGAACGGGCAGCCACCGAGGCCTCCGGCGGACGCGTCCACGGTGGTGACGCCGTGCTGGAGCGCGGCCAGGGTGTTGGAGAGGGCCTGGCCGTACGTGTCGTGGAAGTGCACGCCGAGGGAGGCCGTGGGGACGCCCTCGGCGTTGAGGGCGGCGAGGAGCTCGCGTACGTGCCCGGGGGTCGCCACGCCGATCGTGTCGCCCAGACTCAGCTCGTCGCAGCCCATGTCGAGCAGCGCCTTGCAGACCCGTACGACCTGAGGAACGGGCACGGGGCCTTCCCAGGGGTCGCCGAAGCACATGGAGAGGTAGCCGCGGACATGCGCGTCCTGGGCCTTGGCCCGGCCGACCACCGGCTCGAACATCGCCAGTGCCTCGTCGACGGTCCGGTTGAGGTTGGCCTTCGCGAAGGACTCCGTGGCGCTGGCGAAGACCGCGATACCGGTCGCGCCGAGGGCCAGGGCGCGGTCCAGACCCCGTTCGTTCGGTACGAGGACGGGGAGGGCGATGCCGCTCAGGTCGGACAGGTCCCGTACGAGGGGGAACAGGTCCTCGGCGTCGGCCAGTTGGGGCACCCACTTCGGGTGGACGAAGCTGGTGGCCTCGATGGTGGTGAGCCCCGCGCCGGCCAGGCGGCGGATGAACTCGGCCTTCGTCTCCGTCGCGACGGTCGCCTTCTCGTTCTGCAGTCCGTCCCGGGCGCCGACCTCGTGGATGCGGACGCGGGCCGGGAGATCCTCGGCCGGTACGGGCATGGGGAGCCCGAGCTCGGGGGTGGTCATGACGGGGTCTCCTCCGCGTCGGCTTCTTCGTGGGGCGCGATCACGGCGAGGACCTGGTCCATGGCGACCGTGGTCCCCGGGGTGACGTCCAGCTCGGCGACGGTCCCGGCGTGCGGGGCGGAGATGACGTGTTCCATCTTCATCGCCTCGACCACCAACAGGCTCTGCCCGGCGGCGACTTGGTCCCCGACGGCCACCTTCACGACGGTGACGGTGCCGGGCATGGGGGCGGTGAGGGAGTCGACTCCGGAGCGCGCGGCGCCGCTCAGGGAGGCGGCGACCGGGTCGTGGTCGCGGACGTCCCAGGCGTCGCCGTCGCGGCCGAGCCAGGTGTTGGCGTGGTGGAAGGTGTGGGTCTGACCGTTCAGGTGGAGGGTGACGGTGGGGGGGTTTCCTTCCCCAAGCCCACCCCTTCCCGAAACCGGTGGCAGGCCCCCAGACCCCCAGGCGATTTCGGCATCCCGCAAGGTTCCGCGCACGCGGACGGTCACGGGGTCGTGGCCCGGTACCCGCAAGTGGTGCACCGTCCAGGCCGGTTCACCACCAAGGCGCCAGCCGCTCGGTACGGAGAACGGATCGACCCAGCCCAGTCCAGGGCCACCCAGCCCGTCCGGCGTTTGAGGACGAGGCCGTTCAGGCCGATGGGGGTCTGGGGGCAAAGCCCCCAGCGGGGGTCCAGGGGGCGGAGCCCCATGGCTTCGGGAAGGGGCGGGCTTGGGGAAGAGACCTGCTTGACGCAGCAACCCACCCACCACGTAAACCTCACCCGGCACCTCCCCCGAGACCAGCCCCTCGACCTCCCGCTCCACCAGCCCCGTGTCCAACTCGCCCGCGACAACCGCCGGATGGCCCAGCAGCCGCCGCAGGAACCCCGCGTTCGTCTGCACCCCCAGCGTGACCGTCTCCGCCAGCGCGGCCCGGAGCCGGCGCAGCGCGGTCGCGCGGTCGGGCCCGTACGCGATGACCTTCGACAGCATCGGGTCGTACAGCGACCCGACCTCCGTGCCTTCGGTGAGGCCGGAGTCCGTGCGGACGCCGTTGCCCTGCGGCTCGCGCAGCTTCAGCACGGTGCCGCCGGAGGGGAGGAAGCCCCGCGAGGGGTCCTCGGCGCAGATACGGGCCTCGATCGCGTGCCCGGTGAGGGTGATGTCCTCCTGCCCGTACGGGAGTCGCTCGCCCGCCGCCACCCGAAGCTGCCACTCCACCAGATCGATCCCGGTGATCATCTCGGTCACCGGATGCTCGACCTGGAGCCGCGTGTTCATCTCCATGAAGAAGTACGAGGACGGATCATTCCCCGGCACGATGAACTCGACCGTGCCCGCGCCCGCGTACCCGCACGACCGCGCCGCCTGGACCGCCGCCTCACCCATCGCGGCCCGCGTCCCGGCGTCGAGCAGCACACTCGGCGCCTCCTCGATGATCTTCTGGTGCCGGCGCTGGAGGGAGCACTCGCGCTCACCCAGATGCACCACGTTGCCGTGGCCGTCCGCCAGGACCTGGATCTCGATGTGCCGGGGACGGTCGATCCACCTCTCGACGAGCAGGGTGTCGTCGCCGAAGGAGGCACGGGCCTCGCGCCGGGCGGCGGCGATCTCGTCGGCCAGAACCCCGGCGTCCCGTACCAGCCGCATGCCCTTGCCCCCGCCCCCCGCCGAAGGCTTGAGCAGCACCGGCATCCCGATCTCCCGCGCCGACTCGGCCAGTTGGGAGTCGGACAGCCCGCTGCCCGACGACCCCGGCACCACCGGAACCCCGGCCGCCCGCACCGTCTCCTTCGCGCGGATCTTGTCGCCCATGAGGGAGATCGCCTCTGGGAGCGGTCCGATGAAGACGAGCCCGGCGCCGGCGCAGGCCCGCGCGAACGCGGCGTTCTCCGCGAGGAACCCATAGCCCGGGTGGACGGCCTGTGCGCCCGTCCGCGCGGCCGCCTCCAGCAGCCGCTCCACCGACAGATAGCTCTCGGCGGCCGGCGCCGGACCGATCCGTACCGCCGTGTCCGCCTCGCGTACGTGCCGGGCGTCGGCGTCCGCGTCGGAGAAGACGGCCACCGAGCGAAGGCCCAGCTGCCGCAGCGTACGGATGACCCGGACCGCGATCTCGCCCCGGTTGGCCACAAGCACTGTGTCGAACATCGTCGTCCGTCCCCTCACATTCGCCCTCACGTCCGCCTTCGCGTCCGCCTTCGCAATGGCCTTCGCGTCCGCCCTCACGACGGCTTTCGCCTCCGCCTTCGCGTCCGCCCTCACGACGGCCTTCGTCTCCGCGCTCGCATCCGCCCTCACATCCGGAAGACGCCGAAGCCCGGCTCGCCCAGCGGGGCGTTCGCGCAAGCCGTGAGAGCCAGCCCCAGCACCTGCCGGGTCTCCATCGGGTCGATCACGCCGTCGTCCCAGAGCCGGGCCGTCGCGTAGTAGGCGTTCCCCTGGCGCTCGTACTGCGCCCGGATCGGGTCCTTGAAGGCGTCTTCCTCCTCGGCGGGCCAGGACTCGCCGCGTCCCTCCAGCTGGTCCCGCTTGACGGTCGCGAGGACGGACGCGGCCTGCTCGCCGCCCATTACGGAGATCTTGGCGTTCGGCCACATCCACAGGAAGCGCGGCGAGTACGCCCGGCCGCACATCGAGTAGTTCCCCGCGCCGTACGAACCGCCGACCACCACCGTCAGCTTCGGAACACGCGTACAGGCCACCGCCGTCACCATCTTGGCGCCGTGCTTGGCGATGCCCCCGGCCTCGTACTGACGGCCCACCATGAAGCCCGAGATGTTCTGCAGGAACACCAGCGGGATCCCGCGCTGGTCGCACAGCTCGATGAAGTGGGCGCCCTTCTGGGCCGATTCGGAGAACAGGATGCCGTTGTTGGCGACGATCCCGACCGGGTGACCATGGATCCGGGCGAAGCCGGTGACGAGGGTCTGCCCGAACTCCGACTTGAACTCCGCGAAACGCGAACCGTCGACCACGCGCGCGATGACCTCGCGTACGTCATAGGGGGTGCGGGAGTCGACCGGCACCGCGCCGTAGAGCCCGGCAGGGTCCACCTTGGGTTCCACTCCCCGCGTGACCGCCCAGGGCAGGGCCCCGCGCGCGGGGAGCGTGGAAACGATCGTGCGGACGATGCGCAGCGCGTGCGCGTCGTCCTCCGCGAGGTGGTCCGTGACGCCGGAGACCCTGGAGTGGACCTCGCCGCCGCCCAGCTCCTCGGCGGTCACGACCTCACCCGTGGCGGCCTTCACGAGGGGCGGGCCGCCCAGGAAGATCGTGCCCTGATCGCGGACGATCACGGCCTCGTCGCTCATCGCCGGTACGTACGCCCCGCCCGCCGTGCACGAGCCGAGAACGGCGGCGATCTGCGGAATCCCAGCGCCCGACATACGTGCCTGGTTGTAGAAGATCCGCCCGAAGTGCTCGCGGTCGGGGAAGACCTCGTCCTGCATGGGCAGGAAGGCGCCCCCGGAGTCCACCAGGTAGATACAAGGGAGGCGGTTCTCGAGGGCCACTTCCTGGGCGCGCAGGTGCTTCTTCACCGTCATCGGGTAGTACGTGCCGCCCTTGACCGTCGCGTCGTTGACGACGATCACGCACTCGCGGCCGCTCACCCGCCCGATCCCGGCGATGACGCCCGCCGCCGGTGCCTGGTCCTCGTACAGCCCGTCGGCCGCCAGCGGGGCCAGTTCCAGGAAGGGGGAGCCGGGGTCGAGGAGGGTGTCCACGCGGTCGCGCGGCAGCAGCTTGCCGCGGGCGGTGTGCCGGGCGCGGGCCCGCTCGCCGCCGCCGAGCCGGGCCGCGGCCAGCTTCTGCCGCAGCTCGTCGACGAGGGCGTGGTGCGCCGCCTCGTTGGCCCGCCAGGCCGCCGACGCGGGGTCAGCAGTGCTGGTCAGCTCCGGTGCCTCGTGCATCCTGCGGTCCTCTCACCCGGTGTCACCCAGTGATCGCCGGCCCATGGACAGTCGATGAAATCCAGTTAATGAGCGTTAACCCGTTTCCTTCAGGTTAACGAGCGCTAACCTCCCTGTCTAGAATTACCTCATGGCCACGAGAACCGACGCCCCCACCCGCCGCGAGCAGATCCTCAAGGAGGCCGCCCGGCTCTTCGCCGAGCGCGGCTTCCACGGTGTGGGGGTCGATGAGATAGGGGCGGCGGTCGGCATCAGCGGACCCGGCCTGTACCGGCACTTCGCGGGCAAGGACGCGATGCTCGCCGAGCTGCTCGTGGGGATCAGCGGGCAGTTGCTGACCGGTGGCAAGCGCCGGGTGGCGGAGACCGACGGGAACCCCGAGACGGTCCTCGACTCGCTCATCGAAGGGCACATCGACTTCGCGCTCGACGACCGCCCGCTCATCACCCTGCACGACCGCGAGCTGGACCGCCTCCGGGACAGCGACCGCAAGCTCGTACGGCAGCTGCAGCGGCAGTACGTCGAGCTGTGGGTGGAGGTCGTGCGCGAGGTCTACCCGGAGCCGGCGGAACCGGTGGCGCGGGCCGCCGTGCACGCCGTCTTCGGGCTGCTGAACTCGACGCCCCACATGGGCCGCCCGGGGTCCCTGCCCGGGCGGGCGGCCACGGCGGCGCTGCTGCACCGGATGGCGCGCGGCGCCTTCGCGGCGGCGGGAGGCGCGGCCGGGGAGTGGGCTGCCGGGATGACTGGGGCCTGACCAGGGCTGACCAGGACCTGACCAAGGGCTGGCCAGGGCGTGACGAGCGTCTCGGGGTGGTTGCTCTGGACGACCGTCCCAACCGGCGGGTAACGTGCTGTCTGAGCAAGCGCTTAGCCATCGGTCACAAGCGTCAATCGACGCGACCTCCAGTCGAGGAAGCCCGACGGCGAGCAACCACAAACGCGAGAGCGGCGCCGGCTTAGGCGCGAGGAGGGGTGGCGACGGTGCGCCGTACGGTGTTCAACGAGGATCACGAGGCGTTCCGGGAGACCCTCCGGGCCTTCATCGAGGCCGAGGTCGTCCCCGTGTACGACGAGTGGTTCGCCGCGGGCCAGGCGCCGCGCGACTTCTACTACAAGCTCGGTGAGCTGGGCGTCTTCGGTATACGCGTCGACGAGGAGTACGGCGGCGCGGGCATCGACTCGTACAAGTTCGAGGCCGTGATGTACGAGGAGACGGCCCGCGCGGGTGTCTCCTTCGGCGGCTCCGGCGTGCACGTGCTGCTCGGTCTGCCCTACATCAAGATGCTCGGCAACGACGAGCAGAAGAAGAAGTGGCTGCCGAAGTTCGTCTCCGGTGAGGAGATGTGGGCCCTCGCGATGACCGAGCCGGGCACCGGCTCCGACCTCGCGGGCATGAAGACCACCGCGAAGCTCTCCGAGGACGGCACGCACTACGTGCTCAACGGCGCCAAGACCTTCATCACCGGCGGCGTCCACGCCGACCGCGTGATCGTCTGCGCCCGTACCTCCGCCCCGCGCGAGGACGACCGCCGCTTCGGCATCTCCCTGTTCGCCGTCGACACCAAGTCCGAGGGCTACTCCGTCGGCCGCAAGCTCGACAAGCTCGGCCTGAAGGTCTCCGACACCGCCGAGCTGGCGTTCGTCGACGTGAAGGTGCCGGTCGAGGACCTGCTCGGCGAGGAGAACAAGGGCTTCGGCTACCTCGGCAAGAACCTGGCCTCCGAGCGCTGGGGCATCGCCTTCGGCGCGTACGCGCAGGCCGCGGCGGCCGTCCGGTTCGCCAAGGAGTACGTCCAGGAGCGCACCGTCTTCGGCAAGCCCGTCGCCTCCTTCCAGAACACCAAGTTCGAGCTGGCCGCCTGCCAGGCCGAGGTGGACGCCGCGCAGGCCGTCTCCGACCGCACCCTGGAAGCCCTCGACGCGGGCGAGCTGTCCCCGGCCGAGGCCGCGTCCGCGAAGCTGTTCTGCACCGAGGTCGCCCACCGCGTGATCGACAAGTGCCTCCAGCTGCACGGCGGCTACGGCTTCATGAACGAGTACCCGATCGCCCGCCTCTACGCGGACAACCGCGTCAACCGCATCTACGGCGGCACCAGCGAGATCATGAAGTCGATCATCGCCAAGGACATGGGCCTGTAAGGCCCGAGAAACCACTGCACGGTACAACCGACACATGAGTCAGGCACTTGAAGCCCTGCTCGATCTGCTCGACCTCGAGCGGATCGAGCAGGACATCTTCCGCGGCAAGTCCCGGTTCGCCGTCGTCCCGCGCGTCTTCGGCGGGCAGGTCGCGGCGCAGGCACTGGTCGCCGCGGGGCGTACGGTCCCCGAGGACCGGCCCGCCCACTCCCTGCACGCGTACTTCCTGCGCCCCGGGGACCCCGGCGCGCCGATCGTCTACACCGTCGACCGCATCCGCGACGGCCGTTCCTTCACCACGCGCCGGGTGGTCGCCGTCCAGCACGGGAAGCCGATCTTCCACCTCTCCGCGTCCTTCCAGACGTACGAGGAGGGCATGGAGCACCAGGCCGACATGCCGGCCGCACCCGATCCGGAGACCCTGCCGACGGCGGCGGAGATGTTCCCGCAGTACGTGGACCTGTACCGCGACCAGGGCGTCGCCCAGCGGGTGTTGGAGTCGCGCGAGGCCGTCGACCTCCGTTATGTCGAAGCGCCGCCGTTCGCGAGCGTCGGCGAGGCGCGCGAACCCCGCTCCCAGGTGTGGTTCCGCGCCAACGGCAAGCTCACGGACGACCCTCTCCTGCACGTCTGCCTCGCCACGTACGTCTCCGACATGACGCTCCTCGACTCCGTCCTCCTCGCCCACGGCCGCGGCGGCTGGGTCACCGGAGATGTCGTCGGGGCCTCCCTGGACCACGCGATGTGGTTCCACCGCCCGTTCCGCGCCGACGAATGGCTCCTGTACGACCAGGAGTCGCCGTCCGCGTCCGGCGGGCGGGGGCTCGGGCAGGCCCGTATCTACACGCAGGACGGGCGGCTGGCGATCACGGTGATCCAGGAGGGTCTTGTGCGGATTCCCCGGTGAAACCCCGGGGATGACGCTCGCTCAGTCCGTCGCCGTGAGCCCTGCCGCGTCCAGCAGATACGCCGTCATCGGGTCGTAGTACCGGGGGCTCGTGACGTGGTCGTCCATGGGGATGGTCACCTGGACCGTGCCCTCGGCCTCGGCGAGGAACAGGGCCGGGTCGTTGCAGTCCGCGTAGCCCATGGAGTCGACGCCGAGTTGGCCCGCGCAGCCCGCCCAGCCGTGGTCGGCGACGACCAGGTCGGGCAGCGGGCGGCCCTCGCTCTCCAGGCCCCTCAGGATCGCCCGCATCGGCTCGCCGGAGTGGGTGTGCCACAGTGTCGCGCCGCGCTCCAGGACCGCGACGTCCGCGAACTGGAACACATAGCCCTCGTCCGTGGTCAGCCCGTCCGGGATCACGACGATCTCGCAGCCCGCGGCACGCAGCGCGGCGGCCGTCGCGCGGTGCACGTCCAGGAGGCCGCCCGGGTGGCCCGTCGCGAACAGCACCCGCTGATTGCCGGCCGCCGCCTTGCGCAGCCGGCCCGCCATCCGGTCCAGCGCGTCGACCGTCAGGTCCGGGTCGATGGTGTCCTGGCCGAAACGATACTCCGGGTCGTCGTTCACGCCGCACCGCTCGGCCATGACGGCCAGGACGTCCTGCTCGTCGATCCAGCGGTCGCCGAGCTCCAGGCCGAGCCAGTAGTTGCGGTCGCCGTTGGCCAGCTTGCGGTAGTGGGAGAGGTTGTTCTCACGGGGAGTGGCTACGTCCCCCGCTATACGCGTCCGTACGAGGTGGTCAACAAGGTCGACGCGGCTGGGGATCCCGGATATCGGCATGGCCCCATTCTGCCGGTGCGCTCCGCTGGGTGGAGCCGGTGTATCGAAGCGTGGGACATGGGTCACTCTGGGTTTGGGTGTAGGTGGGGTTGTTTGTCGGGTGCGGGTGGGTGGGGGCTGGTCGCGCAGTTCCCCGCGCCCCTGAATGCGCCGGTGTCCCGCGCCGCGGAAAGTGCGCCGGTGTCTAAGGGGTGAGGCGGAGGGCGAACCACAGCTCCATGCGTACGTCCGGGGCGTCCAGGTCCGTTTCCAGGAGCGTCGCGCAGCGGGCGATGCGCTGGCGGACCGTGTTGCGGTGGACGGAGAGGGCCACCGCTGTGCGGTCCCAACTGCCGTGCAGGGAGAGCCAGGTGCGCAGGGTCTCGGTGAGGGCCGGGCCGGCGGGGGTGGCGGTGAGGGGGGCCAGGACCGTGCGGGCGTGGCCGGCGGCCTCGGTCGCGGGGACCAGGTCGGCGAGGACCGGGCGTTCGCCGTGGTGGACCAGGGGTGTGCGGGTGCCCCGTGCGCGGGAGAGGGCGCGGGCCGCCTGGGTGTCGGCGGTCGGCCACTCGTGCGGGCCGACCGGGGCGCTGACGCCGCACGTCCAGCCCGGCTGAGCGGAGAGTTCGCGGTCGTCGGCACTGGTGGCGGGGACGAGCACTCGTACGACGTCGCCGTCCACGTCGACCAGCGGGGAGCCCAGCGCCGCCCCGAGCGCGGACGCGGTGACGGCGTCCGGCGCGTGGCCGCCGGGTCTGTCGGGTCCGTCCGGCCGTGCGTGGACCACCACCCACCGTTCGCCGCCCAGCAGCGGTGCCACCTCGCGCGGCGCGGCACCGAGCAGCAGCCGTACGAGTGCCGAGGAGCGGGCCGCGCCCGTGCCGCTCTGGTGCTCGTCGGTGAGGAGGGAGAGGAGGACCGCGCCGACCGAGGCGATCGTGTGGTCGCCGGGGTCGCGGCGCGGGGCCGCCACGCCCAGTACGAAGCCCCGGCCCGTGCCGAGGGCGTACGCGGCGAGGTGCGCGCCGGCGACGGTGTCGGTGGCGGAGGAGGGAGCGGGGGTGGGGGTGGCGGTTCCCGTGGTGGTGGGGCCGGGGGTTCCCTTGGTGGTGGGGCGTACCACCGTCGCCAGCTCAGCCATTGCCCCGCCCACCTCCGCCCCCGCGCCCGGCATCCGCCCCGCCGCAGCCACCTCCGCCCCGTCCGGCGCGTACAACGCCGCCCAGCCGCCCACCCGCTGCGCGAGCTGTCGCAGAACCGACGGGACCGGGTCCGGGCGGGCCGCCGCGGCCGACAGGCTCTGCTGGGCCTCCGTGACGCGGCGCAGTTCGGTGTGGCGGGCCTGGGCCATGAGCTGCCAGACCGCTCGGGCCACTCCCGAGAAGGTCGTGCGGGGCGGCACCTCCAGGAGGGGCAGCCCGTAGTGGTCGCAGGCCGCGACCAGGGCGCGCGGCACGCTGTCGTGGACCGGGGCCACACCGAAGCCGAGGGCCGCGCCGCCCGCCTCGACGATCCGGGAGACGTAGTCGTCGAAGTACGTGCCCGAGCCCGCCGCCTCCGGGATGTGCACGCCCGCCGTCAGCAGCAGCTCGCCGCCGAGCAGATACGGGTACGGGTCCGCCATCTCCGAGGTGTGCGCCCAGTGGATCACCGTGGCCGCGTCCTCCGGCCCCGCGATCTGGCTCAGGCCGAGGTCCTCCCGGGCCAGCAGAGCGGCGAGAGGTACGGGAGGTGTGGGAGGGGCTGCGGGGGCGGCAGGGTCCGGCATGGTGGACGTTTCCTCCATCCGGTCCGGTGACAGTGGATGAAACGTACACTTCAGCGTTGCTTTCCGGCCACCTAGTGTCGTGCCCCGAACCACCTCAACCGTCGAGAAAGGTGGGCCCCGTGGCCGTCGACTACACCGTGATCGTCGTCTATCTGGCCGGCATGCTGGCCGTGGGCTGGTGGGGTATGCGCCGCGCCAGGTCCAAGAGCGAGTTCCTGGTCGCGGGGCGGCGTCTCGGCCCGGCGATGTATTCCGGGACGATGGCCGCGATCGTGCTTGGCGGCGCGTCCACGATCGGAGGGGTCGGCCTCGGGTACCAGTACGGGCTCTCCGGCGCCTGGATGGTGTTCACCATCGGCCTCGGGCTCCTGGCCCTCTCCGTCTTCTTCTCCGCCCGCATCGCCCGGCTCAAGGTATACACCGTCTCCGAGATGCTCGACCTGCGGTACGGCGGACGGGCCGGGGTCATCTCCGGCGTCGTCATGTGGGCCTACACGCTGATGCTCGCGGTCACCTCGACCATCGCCTACGCCACGATCTTCGATGTCCTCTTCGACATGAACCGGACGGTCGCGATCGTTCTCGGCGGGTCCATCGTCGTCGCGTACTCGACGCTCGGCGGCATGTGGTCCATCACCCTCACCGACATGGTGCAGTTCGTCGTGAAGACCATCGGCGTGCTGCTCCTGCTCCTGCCCATCGCGGTCGTGAAGGCCGGCGGGTTCGGCGAGATGAAGGACTCGCTCCCCACCGAGTACTTCGACCCCCTCGGCATCGGCGGAGAAACGATCTTCACCTACGTGCTCATCTACACGTTCGGCATGCTCATCGGGCAGGACATCTGGCAGCGCGTGTTCACCGCGCGCAGCGACACGACCGCCAAGTGGGGCGGCACGGTCGCGGGCACGTACTGCCTGGCGTACGCGCTCGCCGGCGCCGTCATCGGTACGGCCGCCAAGGTCCTGTATCCGAAGCTCGGCAGCGCCGACGACGCCTTCGCGACCATCGTCAAGAACGAACTGCCCGTCGGCGTACGGGGGTTGGTGCTGGCCGCGGCCCTCGCCGCCGTGATGTCGACCTCCTCCGGCGCCCTCATCGCCTGCGCGACCGTCGCCAACAACGACATCTGGTCGCGGCTGCGGGGAGCCGTACGACCCCAGAGCGGGGACCATGACGAGGTCAGGGGCAACCGCGCCTTCATCCTCATCATGGGCGTCGCGGTGATCTGTACGGCGATCGCCCTCAACAACGTCGTCGAGGCCCTGACCGTCGCGTACAACCTGCTCGTCGGCGGTCTCCTCGTCCCCATCCTCGGCGGCCTGCTCTGGAAGCGCGGCACCGCCCAGGGCGCCCTCGCCGCCGTCGCGGTCGGCAGCCTCGCGGTCATCTCGCTGATGGCCGCCTACGGGATCCTCGCGAACGAACCCGTCTACTACGGGCTGCTGTCCTCGCTGGCGGCGTACCTGATCGTCTCCCTCGCCACGCCCGCGACCGACGCGGCGGTACTGGCCGCCTGGCGCGAGCGGCTGGCGGGCCGGGCGCCCGAACCCGTGTCCGAACCGGTCCCGGCTCCCCAGTAGAGTCGAATCCAGTAGTACATACGCGACGAAGCGTAGGAAAGAAGGCAGAACTCCATGAGCAGCAACGAGACGCCCCGTGGCCCCGTCGACTCGTCCCGCGTGCCGCGGTACGCGGGCCCCGCGACCTTCGCCCGGCTGCCCCGGCTCGACGAGGTCGGCACCACCGACGTCGCCGTGGTGGGTGTGCCCTTCGACAGCGGCGTCTCGTACCGGCCGGGCGCCCGCTTCGGCGGGAACGCGATCCGCGAGGCGAGTCGGCTCCTGCGCCCGTACAACCCGGCGCAGGACGCGTCCCCCTTCGCCCTCGCGCAGGTCGCCGACGCCGGGGACATCGCGGCCAACCCCTTCAACATCAACGAGGCCGTGGAGGCCATTGAAGGGGCCGCCGACGAACTCCTCGGCACCGGCGCGCGGCTCATGACCCTCGGCGGCGACCACACCATCGCCCTCCCCCTCCTCCGCTCGGTCGCGAAGAAGCACGGCCCCGTCGCGCTGCTGCACTTCGACGCGCACCTCGACACCTGGGACACGTACTTCGGCGCGGAGTACACGCACGGCACCCCGTTCCGCCGGGCCGTCGAGGAGGGGATTCTGGACACCTCCGCGCTGTCCCACGTCGGCATCCGCGGGCCCCTGTACGGCAGGCAGGACCTGACCGACGACGAGAAGCTGGGCTTCGGCATCGTCACCTCGGCCGACGTCTACCGGCGCGGCGCCGACGAGGTGGCCGACCAGTTGCGGCAGCGCATCGGCGACCGCCCGCTGTACATCTCCATCGACATCGACTGCCTCGACCCGGCCCACGCGCCCGGCACCGGCACCCCCGAGGCCGGCGGCATGACCTCGCGCGAACTCCTGGAGATCCTGCGCGGCCTGGCCTCCTGCCACCTGGTCTCCGCCGACGTCGTGGAGGTCGCCCCCGCGTACGATCACGCCGAGATCACCTCCGTCGCCGCGTCCCACACGGCGTACGAACTGACGACCATCATGTCCCGCCAGATCGCGGAGGCCCGCCGGATCCCGGGGGCACGCGAGATCGCGCAGGCTCGCAAGGAGACCGAGGCCAAGTGACCCACGACCACGACCTGGAGCTCCGCCCGACCGCCGCCCAGACGGAGGCCGCGCTCAATCCTCCCCCCGGCCGCAACGGCGGAGACCTGGTCGTGGAGACCCTCGCCGGTCTCGGCGCGACCACCGTCTTCGGTCTGCCCGGCCAGCACGCGCTCGGCATGTTCGACGCCCTGCGCCGCTCGGACCTGGCGTACATCGGTCTGCGGGTCGAGAACAACGCCGGGTTCGCGGCGGACGCGTACGGCCGGATCACGGGTGAGGCGGCCCCGCTGCTGCTGTCGACCGGCCCGGGCGCCCTCACCTCGCTGGCCGCGCTCCAGGAGGCCGCGGCCGCGAGCGCGCCCGTGCTGGCGATCAGCAGCCAGATCCCGACGGCGGGGCTGGGCGGCGGCCGCCACGGCTATCTGCACGAACTCCCGGACCAGCAGGCCTCGTTCAGGGGTGTCGTGAAGTCCGTTCACACGGTCCGTACGCAGTCGCAGATCCCGTCCGCGATCGCCGCGGCCTGGGAGTCGGCGCTGACCGCCCCGCACGGGCCGGTGTGGGTGGAGATCCCGCAGGACGTGCTGACCGCCGAGACGATGCTGCCGGTCGTCACGGCGGCCGACGCGACGCCCCACGACCTTCCTCCGCGCCCCGAACTGACCGCCGTGGCCGCCGACCTGCTGTCGAAGGCGGCCCGCCCGGCGATCATCGCGGGCGGCGGTGTCGTACGGGCCGACGCGGCGGGGAAGCTTCGTCAGCTCGCCGAAAAGCTGTCCGCGCCCGTCGTCACCACCTACGGCGGCAAGGGCGCGTTCCCCTGGAACCACCCGCTCTCGCTCCAGTCCTGGCTCGAGGACCGCCACACGACGGACTTCCTGGAGGACGCGGACGTTCTCCTCGTCGTCGGCTCGGGGCTCGGCGAACTCTCCTCGAACTACTACACGTTCAAGCCGCGGGGCCGCGTCATCCAGATCGAGGCGGACCTCGGCAAGCTGGAGTCCAACCACGCGGCCCTGGGCATCCACGCGGACGCCCGCCTCGCGCTGTCGGCGCTGCTGGAAACGGTGCCCGTACGGGAGGACGGAGAAGGCGGGCAGGACGGGCAGGACGGGAAAGACGGAAAGGACGGGCAGGACAGGGAGGGCGCGACGGCGGCGGACCGCGTACGTGCCGTCCTCGACCTGATCCGTGCGCGCCTCGACGCTCAGGAACTCACCCTGGAACAAGGGGTGTTGGCCGCCGTCCGGCAGGCCCTGCCCGACCGGTCGCCGAGCTTCTGGGACATGACCATCCTGTCCTACTGGGCCTGGGCCGCCTTCGACGCCCGCCGCCCGAACACCATGCACTCCGCCCAGGGTTCGGGCGGCCTCGGCTACGCCTTTCCGGCGGCGCTGGGTGCCGCGGTGGCCGATCCCACGCACCCCGTCCTGGCGGTCTCCGGCGACGGCGGCGCGCTGTACTCCATCGCCGAGCTGGCCACGGCCAAGCAGCACGGCCTGGACGTGACCTGGCTCATCGTCGACGACGGGGGATACGGCATCCTGCGCGAGTACATGACCGACGCCTTCGGCCAGACCACGGCGACGGAACTGGCCCGCCCGGACTACGTGGCGCTCGCGGAGTCCTTCGGCGTCCCGGGCGTACGGACCACTCCGGACTCCCTGGCCGACGACCTCGCCAAGTCCCTTGCCGCGCCAGGTCCTTCGGTGGTCGTACTCCCGGCGGTGCTCCGGATGTTCGAGCCGACGCACCTGGACTGACGGTACGGCGGGGCGGCCGGGCCGCCCCGCCGTACCGCGTTCAGCGGGTCACCGCAGGGACGAGCCGAACAGCGCGTTCGTGAAGGGGGCCGACAGGGTCTTCGGGCCGAAGGCGAAGGCCGACTTGGTGTAGAGGCCGGTCGATGTGCCGCGCAGGACCCAGACCGCGCCGTTGTTGGCGTTCTCGGCCGTGGAGGCGGCGGCGAGGTCGAGGCGGCCGTTGCCGTTGACGTCCAGGAGGGTCGCGGTGACGCCGAAGCGGTCGTTCGTCTCGGCGACTCCGGGCATCCCGGCGGTGTTCTGGTGGAAGACCTGGGCTCCGGTGCCGGTGACGCCGGAGGCGCTGCCGTGGACCAGAGCGACCGAGCCGGTGTCGGCGATCGTGCCGACGTCCTCGCCCGGTATGCCCAGGGCGATGTCGGCGTAGCCGTCACCCTCGACGTCGGCGACCGAGACCGCGGCGCCGAGTTCGTCGCCCTCCTCCTCCACGCCCGGGAATCCGGCCAGGTCCTGGTCGAAGGTCTGAACGCGGTCCCGGGACAGGCCGGAGGCCGAGCCGAGCGCGACCTCCACCTTGCCGGCCCAGCTGTTGCCGGCCACCACGTCGTCGAACCCGTCACCGTTCACGTCCCCGACGCCGGTGCCCGTGCCGGTCGCCGAGGCCTCTCCGGGGGCCCAGCCGTTGGTGAAGCCCGTGCTGCCGCCGCCGAGCAGCAGACGGTTGGCCCAGACGCCGTCACCGGCATACCGCCACAGGACGAGGTCGTCCTTGCCGTCGCCGTTGACGTCGCCGACCTGGCCGGACCTGATGGGACCGCTGATCGAGTCGCCGTCCTCCTGGCAGCGGTCGTTGGTGGCGCAGGTCGCGCCGTCGGTGTCGTGGCCCCACCACAGGGACTTGTCCAGGATGGGCAGGGTGGCGGTCGGCTTTCCGTCACGCGAGACCGGGCCCTTCCACACGGTGGCCGCGCCGCTCGGCGGGTCGTCGCCCGCGACTTGCTGCTGGGCGAACAGGGTGAGGTCCGCCTTGCCGTCACCGTCGAAGTCACCGACCTGGGGAGCCTCCCCGTACCCGGCGATGTTCGTGCCGCCGGTGAGCCCGGATGCGGAGCCCCACACGATGACGGAGCCCGCCTTGCCGCCCGCGATCACGAGGTCGCCGTAGCCGTCGGCGTCCAGGTCGCCCTTGGTGAAGGTCGACCCGAACCGCTGGCTCGCGGTGGCCGAGCCGGGAACCCCGCTGGTGGACCGGCTGATGAGCTTCTTCTTCGATGCGGAGAGCCCGCTGGAGGAGCCGTACATGACGGCCACGTAGCCGGCCTTGGCCTGGCTCGAGACCGTGGCGCCCGGGGCACCGACGACCAGGTCGGCGTAACCGTCACCGTTGAAGTCGTCCTGGGCCTCCACCGACCCGGTGGCGGCGGCCTGGGCCGAGGCCCCGGTGAGGGCCCAGGCGCCGGCGCCGCCGGCCAGCAGCGCCGCTGCGGCCAGAGGCGCGGTCAGCCGCGCGGAGCGGGTTCTGCGTCGTGCTCGGGACATGCGTGAGGCCTTTCGAGTCGGTCCACTTCCGCGCGGCGGTGCGCCACGTTCATGGAGTGAGACTCGGAATGGGCGCCACCGGTTGTACGCCCGAATGTCATCGGTTGGTAACCATGACGCTGAACTTCCCATCCATCACGGGGCGGCCCTTGGCCGCCGGTCCGGCTCAGCTGCGGACGAGGAGCAGCACTTCACTGGGCGTCAGGACGCCGTCCGCCCGGTCCTGGAGAACGGTGGTGCCGAGAGCCACCGCCCGGCTGTGCGCGACGACATCCGCGCTGTCCAACCGATCCCCGAGGGCGCTGAGTGTGAGGGCGCCGAGCCGCAGCGCCGCCGCGGTGACGGGGTGCGGCCCGTCGGTCTGCGACTGCAGCCCACTGCCCAGTGCCGCCACCTGGACCGCCAGGTGCTGCGCCAGAGGCCGCCATCCGGCGGTGCCGATCTCGGTGAGCCCGGCACATGCGTCGGCCACGGCCGACGGCAGCAGCGTGAGGTGTTCCCACAGTTCCTCGGGGGGAACCACGACGGGAGCGGTGTCGTCGCCGAGGCGCACGCCGTACCGCTCCAGTAGCGCCACCAGGACAGCGCGCGGCTTGCCGTGCTCGAGCGATCCGTCCAGATGCGCGGCCAGCCGCAGAGCCAGTGAGATCACGGCGCCCGGCGCGAGGGCGAGGACAGGCCCGCGCAGCGGATCGAGAACGGTCGGCACCTCTCCGGGCTCGGGGACGGGGCTGAACAGTTCCGCCGTGTCGGGCACCGTCCACGTGCTGCTGTCCTGTGGCGCCGGCGCGCGGAAGCCGAGGGCCTCCTCCACGTCCAGCCCCAGGTCGTAGCCGTGCTCGGTGTCCAGAATCGAATCGAGCAGGTGAGCGGCGCCGCCCCCAACGGCCCGCCCCGTGCCCCGGTCCAACTGGCCGCTCAGTCCGCGGGCTGCGGTCAGCGCCAGCGCCAGATCCAGTGCGTCGGCGAGAAGGCGGGCGCGTTCGCGGGCGTCGGCAACGTGCTCGGACGGCTGGATGCCACCGTGGTGCGCGGCATCCCGCTCCACCGCGTTGACAAAGTCGTGTGTGACGGCGTGGGCGAAGTAGAGGTCCGTGTCCTTGCCGCTGTGGACAGCGGCGGCCAGTGCGCTGATCATCCCGGTGAGCAGTGTGCCCGCACGCTCGAAGTCCCGCTCGCGTGTGAAGGAGCGGGCCAGCGCGCGGGCTGCGTCGACGAGCACGCGCACGTCACCGCTGTTCGTCGACTCGAAGTGGTCGCGGAGTCGGGAGGCGACGGCGCCGAGGTCGCCGCTGTCGCGTTCGACGACTGCGCGGCAGAGCTGATCGACACGGTCCAAGGCCCGGCGCAGTGCTCGTGCGTTCGCATGGACGACGGTGCAACCGATCGCCGCGAGAAGGGACGGTACGGCGGTGCGGTCCTGCCGAAGCCTGTCGCGGACCCGTTCGCCGCTCACCGACCATGGGCAGCTCTGGCCGTCGCGGATCCACAGCTCGGGCGGGGGCGGCGCCGCCCCCGCCGGATCGTCGCTGCTCCACACCTTGTGGCTCGTGACGCCGATGACATGCTGTGCTGCCGGATCGTCCAGTTCCGCCCGGCTGGGCAGGCGGTAGACGGAGCTCCCGGTGACCAGGCCGTTCACCCACGGGACGAAGACGCGGGCCGCGTTCGCGGTGATGCCGACAGCGGCACCGCCCGCCGTCTGGCGCGCGGCGGCGCAGTGCGCGCTCGCTTCGGGAAACTCCTCAGCGAAGAGCTGGAACACCTCGCGGGACACCGGGCAGTCGCACAGGAAGACGTCGTCGGTCAACCTGACGGCGGGCCGCAGCGAACGGCTCACAGTGATGGCCGTCATGAGCCTGCGGTGCCCCGAGCCGGGTGGAGACTGCAGCGCCCTCCTCCGGAACTCCTCCAGATCCCGGCGGACCTGCGGCCGGACGGTGACCGCCTCATCCAGACAGTCGAAGGCGAGCGCCAGTGCGTGGGCGCCGCCCTCGGCCAGACACGCCTCGATGACCGAGCTGGGATCGGAGAACGCCGCCCACAGCAGAATGACCTCACGCCACCACGGATCGGTCACCGCATCGACGAGTGTGCGGTCAAGGCGGTGCGCCCGTACGTGCATGGCCGCCAAGTGCTCCTGAAAGGTCTGGTGGGCGAAGGAGTAGACCTGGATGTCACGCTCCACCAGCAGGCCGCTGGTCACGATGGACTCGAGGAACGCCTGGGGGTCACGGCCCTCGTCGATCCGGCTCAGCGCCGTCCGTGTCAGCTCCTCCGCCCGGTCCGCGGGAATGTCGCGGATGTGCTCGACCATCATCGCGTAGGCGAGCTCGCAGAGGACCAGTTCCTTCTGCTGGCCACTCAACTCCGCTGCCTCGTCGGGCGGTTCGAGCCCCTTGGCCTCCTGCCTGCGGAAGAGAAGAACCTGGGAGATCTCGGCGTACAGCTCGCTCCGGCTGCCGGGCAGTGCCCGGCGGTAGCGGTGCACATTGGCGATCATCGTGAGCAGCAGCGGGTTGGACGCCAGGTCATAGAGCATGGGCCGGGCCCGCAGGCGCTCCAGGAGGTCGGCTGCCCGTCCCGCGGCGATCTGCCGTACGCCTTCGTCGGCCAGCCCGGTGCTGATCTGCTCGATGGACCGGTACCAGCCGTGCAGGAAGCGAGAGATCTGCTCTCCGGTGAAGCGCCGCACCTGCAGGGTCTGCGCGCCAGTGAGGGAACGGTTCTGATAACCGTGCGGCCGCGACGTGATGATCCAGTCATTGCGTGGATAGCGGGTGATCTGCTGCTCCACCCAGTCGACCATCAGATGCCGGTCACGCGTCCTGGCGACTTCATCGAGACCGTCGAGCATGATGACGCAGTGCCCCTGGTCGAGGCGGTCCTCGAACCAGCCCGGTGGTTCCGTCGACTGCAGTCCGCCCAGTGTGCCGCGAATCCTGTCCGCCAGCGTGACGTCGGGATCGGCCACGACCGCAGCGGCGTGGCGGCGCAGGAAGAGGAAGACCGGCAGGGTCCGGGGGCAGTCCCTGCTGCGGCGGCGTCGGGGCGCGAGCCGCACCGCGGTGTACTCCAGCAGCGTCGTCTTTCCCGTGCCGGGTGCGCCCGTGATGGCGAGGACGACTGGTTCCGGTGAGGAGAGCAGGGTCTCCAGGGAAGCGCGTGCGGGAGCCGGCTGCGGTGGTCCGGTCAGGGTGCTCTCCGAGACCTTGTGCAGCGGGCTGGGCAGGAGGCTCACGTCCACGAAGACCTCGCGCAACAGGGGGGTCTGGTCGCCTTGGGTGGCAAGTCCCTTGAGGTCGGTGAAGCGGTGCCCGAACTGGACGAACTGCCGGTAGCGGCGCTCGAAGCGTGACAGTCTGCCGCGAACCAGCCGGTCCAGGTGGTCCGCGGCGCGCGCGGCCCACCTGGCGTGCAGTTCACCGAACACCTTGCCGGTGAAGCCCACGACCAGCACGAGGAGTTCGTAGCCGACCAGCAGCACCGCACTGAGCACCGGCCGGTCGGCGATGCCGTCCCGCAGCTGAAGCACGATCGCTGCGGGCGGCACTATGGCCAGAGCCGCCAGGCCCGCTCGTGCCAGTAACTGACTCCCTGCCACGGATGGCCTCCCTGCCCCCGGGCTGCTGTCGCAACCTCGCCTCCGTCGGGCGCCATGGTGCCATCCCGTGCGGCGCCGTTACCGGGAAATCGGCTGGGGCTCAGAGATCGCGGTGCTTACCAGATCGCCTCGACCCACTCCGGGTGGTCGATGAACGGGTTGCGGTTCTTCTGGTAGGTGTCGTAGATGACCTGGTTGCGCCTCTCCTCGAAGGCGCTCGGCGGGTCCTGCTCGTTCCACTGCTTCAGGACGGAGAGGCGGCCGTGGTAGGGGACGCTGCCGTTGGTGACCGCGTCGTTGGGCTCCAGGTCGGCCCAGGCGTCGTCGCCCTCGTAGCGGACGGCCATGTAGAGGATCATGCGGGCCACGTCGCCCTTGACGGCGTTGCGGGGTTCGAAGGAGTTCGAGTCGGTGTAGCTGCCGGGGGCGCCGCTGACCGCGCTGCCGCCGTTGTCGAAGTCCTTGTTGCCGCGGGTGCTGTTGACCTGTACGTCTTCGGGGCGCAGGTGGTGCAGGTCGGTGCCGGGGCCGGCCGAGGTGCCGAAGCTGCCGTGGGACTGGGCCCAGACGTGCTCACGGTTCCAGTCGCCCACGTCGCCGCCGTTGAGGGACTTGCTGCGGGACTGGCCGCCGTACAGCAGGATCACGTTGCCGCTGTTGTTCGGGTCCTGGTCGGTGACCTTCAGCGCTTCCCAGACCGCCGAGTACGAGAGCTTGGTCTGGGGGGTGATGATCGTGTGGAGGGAGGACTTCAGGCTTGTGCCGGTCTTGCCTATCGCGTTCTTGTAGTACGTGCTGTCGTACGCGGTGGTCGTGGCGCTCGCGGGAGTCGCGGCGACCGTCGGAAGGGTGAGGCCGACGAGGACGGCGGATATGGTCGCCGCCAGCGCCTTCCATCTGCCTATCTGCGCAACGGACATGGGGGTGCCCTTTCCCGGGGACGGCACGCGCCGGAACGCGGCATCCTGCTCAACTGTGCCGTGTTCTACGCGTGTTGACTTTTCGGTCAAGCGGGAGCGTGACATGGGCGGGGGGTCGGCCGTGTAACCGGGACGAGGCGTTTGTGTGACGTTCTCGCATACGACGCAACCCCTGGCCGTTCCCAGGTCAGGGGCTGTGCCGCGCGAGGGTTTTCCCCAATTGGCGGAGGGTTTGCCCTAATTGACGTCCGAGGTGTCCGGGCGGTAGAGCGCCTGGGTGTTCTGCGCCGCCTGCGTGCCGGAGGCCTCGGAGCTGTCGGAGCCGCCCATGCCGCCGCCTCCGCCCATGCCTCCGCCCATGCCTCCGCCGCCGAGCGTGATGTAGTGCGGCTCGCCCTTCTTCGCGAGCTCCTTCCGCTCGGCGAGAGTCATCGCCTTGTCGGTGCCGGACCAGCCCCACATGGAGATGACGGGCTGCTCGCTGCTGGTGATCATCTGGGCGGCGCTCTGCGAACTCGACACCGCCACCGGCCACTTGGCGCCGTCCCCGGTGCTCCTTCAGGTAGGCGATCATCTCGCTGTCGGCACCGCGGCCGAAGCCGCCCATGCCGCCTGCCATGCCGCCCGTACCGCCGGGGCGGGTGGCGCCGCCCTGCTCGCCGGAGGTGCCGTTCGGGGGTGTGCCGGTCTTGCCGCCACCGGACAGCTGACCACTCGGGGTGCCACTGGGCGGCGTACTCCCCGTCCGACTCAGCGGTGGACGGCCGTCATTCAGTGGAAGGTCATGCAGTGGGAGACCAGCGGGAGAGCAGATCACGCAGCAGTTCGGTGAAGGCACCGTCCAGTGTGTCCTCCCAATGCTGGTCGCCGACGGCTTCGGGGCAGAGGGCGGCGGGGCGGGCGATCCAGAGGATCTTCCACGTCCTGGAGTTCAGTGCGAGGTCGCCCCAGATCCCGCCGCGCGGGACGAGCGGGTGGAGCAGATCGCTGAGCTGCTCCGTCACGACCTGTACCAGTGGGCCCTCGATCGCTGTGTGCGCGGCCGTGAGTGCCGTGGGGGAGGACCGGGCGACGGCGGCCGTGGTCGGATGGCGGCGGACGAGGCGCACCACGTGTGACAGGTGGTCGCTGATCCCTTGGACGGTGCCGTCGCTGGGGCAGGCGCGGTGCGCCTCGTGAAAGGCGTGCGCGAGTTCGGATTTGAGCGCGAGCAGGTGCAGTGCGGAGGCGGACTTCCAGTTGGCGTAGAGGAAGTTGCGTGACGTGCCACAGCTGCGGGCGATGGCGGCGAGGGACACGTCCAGTCCGTCGGCGCGCATCAGCGTGCGTACGGTGGCGATCACCTGACCTGTGCTGTGCGGGTTGCGCTCGTACGCGAATCGCCGGCTCATGACCCCTATCGTGCGAAAAGCGTGAACACGGAGGGGGAGGAATGTCCTTTGGGCACTCAAACGAGCGGTGTTTGAACGCGGTGGGGGGGAAGTGTTCACGCTTTGGCTATGGGTAGTGGTCCGCTGGGCGGGGGCGGGTCGGTCCGAAGCGCCCACTCAGGCGGGCAACTTACCGCCCTTGACGGCCGTGACGAACGATGACCAACCGGCTGGAGGGAAGACCACGGCAGGGCCGTTCGGAATCTTGGAGTCCCGGACGGGGATGCCCGACGGGTACCCGTCCAGCACCTCGACGCAACTGCCCGCGTCGTTCGCACTGTAGGACGACTTGCGCCAGCCGTTGAGCGGGGCGGCGTTCGATATCGTGCGCTCAGTCATGGTGTTCGTATTCCTTCGCTGTCGCCCTCAGCAGGGCGAGTGACTCCTTGAGTGGCAGTGCGTCGCTCAGGGCGAGATCGTAAGCGCCCTGGAGTTGTTCGACCATGCCCGGGGCATCGTGGATCTTGCCCACGCGCATGCCCTCGGTGTACGCCACTGGCGGCTGGTCCTCGAACCACATCAGCGTCAGCATGCTCTGCAGGAGTGGATGAGCACCCAAGCCGAACGGCAGCACGTGCGCACGTACGCGGTTGTCCTCGACCAGGCGGACGATGTGCATGATCTGCTCCGTCATGACATCTCGGCCACCGATCGGGCGCCGAAGCACTGCCTCATCCAACAGCGCCCAGACTACGGGCCCCACCGGTTCGGTGAGGATCTTCGCGCGCTCAAGCCGCGTGACGACGACCTTGTCACACTCGTCTTCACTCCATGGTGGGAAGGCGGTACGTAGGACCGCACGCATGTACCTCTCCGTCTGGAGGATGCCAGGCACCAGGGAGAACGCGAACTCGCGGATCATGGTGGCTTGTTGCTCAAGTTGCCGTGCCACTTCGAAGTGATCGGCGACCACCGTGTCGTCCTGCGGCAGGAAGCTACTGAGTACGTTCCCCGTGTTCAGAGCCTTGTCCAGACGGCGCGCGTCCTCCTTGGAGGGGATGCGGCGACCCGCCTCGATGTGCGCGATATGTGAGCGAGTCATGATCGCCTCGTCGGCCAACTCCTTCTGCGTGAGTCCTGACGCCTCGCGCTGCGCCTTGAGCCAGTCGCCGTAATTGCTGCTCATCGTCAACTCCCTTGCGACAAACGCCTGGTCACACCCCACCCTCTGGCGAGCCTAGCCCGCCCCGTCTCACTCTGTGAGCGGATCGCTACACAAAGCGATACCCCCGCGACCGTACGACCGGTCCGGGGGCGTGGCCATCAACCAACCCAAGGAAGTTGACGACATGAGTCACCGTATCGCCCGCCTCCTCGAGCCGCTGCTACGGATCTTGCTCCCCGGTTCAGGACGCCATCGCCTGGCAGTCACCGTTCCGGCGCACGACGCTCTGGCGCCCTCGTACTTCCATGAGCAGACCGCCCGTCACCCCGACTCCCGCCCCTTGCGCGGCGAGGACAACGCGATGGTCCGCCCGTATCTCGTCGCCCATGAGAGGCGCGAGGAAGCGCGGCGGCAGCGTGCCCGCCGACGCGCCCTCTGGCTCGCCGTGCACGGCGTCGACATCGGACCGCGGCACATCCACGGTGTGGAGGTGACCGCGTGACCGGCGGCCGAACAGAAGCGGCGCGACTGCTCCCGTGGGCCGGCCCGGAAGGCAAGCCCTGTTACCTCGTGACCGACGGGACCGGGTACGTCTCCCGCGTGGCCGACAACATCGAAAGTGTGCAGCTCGGTATGTCCGTCGAACTCCTCGACCACGCCGCCGACATGCTCGCCGACCACAAGGCCACCGGCCCGCAACTCCGCTTCCTGGCCGCCCGCATGGCGGAGGCGCTGCGGGACGTGCACCGCATCGCGGAGAGCCGGGGCGCCCGACTTCCGCTGACCGCCTACGACGATCCGGAGGCCGAAATCCCTGTCCCCGGACCGCTGACCGGCGCAACGGATTCATCGGACTCATCGGACTCGTGATCCGTCGGTCGTGGGCCGGTGTGGCCCTGAAGTCGTGGAGGACCACCGCCGGATGGCATGGCCCGCGCCACGGTGACCCCACTCCGCAATCCCCACTCCCAACTCCCGTTCATGGAACACGTGTACAACCTTCAACCGTCTCGGTGAGTCAGGAGAGGCGAGGGTGCGCCGGCGTGCACCCGTATGTACTCGAGGGAATGGGAAAGCTCTGTGACTCACCGGATATCCCGGCGTGCCCGCGTGCTCTGTGCGAGCCTCGGCGCCGGGATGCTCGTACCGTTCGCCGTGGCCGCGACGCCCGCCGCGGCCGCCACCACACCGCAGGTCAGCTGTACGTCCGCCAAGGCGGGCCTGGCCGGGAAGCTTCAGCAGCACATCACCGCGGCGCTCGCGAACCGCAAGGGCACGGTCGCCGTCGGTCTGCACGACCGCAGCACGAACACCACATGCACCCTGAGATCGACCAAGGCCTACGACTCGGCCAGCATCGTCAAGGTGACCGTGCTCGCGACGCTCCTCTGGGACGCGAAGAAGCACAACCGCCTCCTGACCCAGCGTGAGTCCGACCTCGCCACCGCCATGATCACCAAGTCGGACAACGCGGCGACCACCAAGCTCTGGAGGCAGCTGGGCGTCTCCAAGGTGAAGGGCTTCCTCACCGCCGCGGGCATGACCCAGACCAAGCCCGGCGCGGACGGCTACTGGGGTCTCACCCAGATCACCGTCCGGGACGAACAGAGACTCCTCGCCCTCCTCACCGCCAGGAACTCGGTTCTGAGCGACAACTCCCGTGCGTACACACTGAAGTTGATGGGCAAGGTCATCTCCTCGCAACGCTGGGGCACACCGGCGGGAGCGCCCTCCTCCGTGTCGGTCCACGTCAAGAACGGCTGGCTGTCCCGCTCCACGCACGGCTGGCGCGTCCACAGCGTCGGCACGTTCAAGGGCGGCGGCCGCGACTACACGATCTCGATCCTGACCCACGGCAACAGCACGATGAACTACGGCGTCACCACGATCCAGACCGTGGCCCGGGCGATCCACAAGGACCTGGTGCCAACCACCGCGAGTACGCGGAGATACACGCCGACGAGCACGCCCAAGGAGGCGTTCCCGGCGGTGCCGACCGCATGATCATCTGGCTGAACGGCGCCTTCGGCGTCGGCAAGACCTCGACCGCGAAAGAGCTCACCTCCCTCCTCCCGGACTCCACACTGTTCGACGCCGAGCAGGTCGGCTACATGCTGCTGCACATCCTGGGAAAGCCCCGGCGCGACTTCCAGGACCTCCCACCGTGGCGCGGCCTGGTCGTGGAAACCGCGCGCCAGGTCCTGGACCACGTGGGCGGCACGCTGATCGTCCCCCAGACCGTGCTGGAGAAGTCCTACTGGCGGGAGATCCGCACGGGCCTGGCCGAAGCGGGCATCCCCTTACGCCACTTGCTCCTCGACACCGACCACGACACCCTGGTCGAGCGCATCCAGAACGACATGGACCCGGAGAGCATCGGCGCCCTGCAGTGGCGGCTCGACCATCTGGCCGACTACCAGCGCGCTCTGCCCTGGCTCAACCGGGAGGCCGAGGTCGTCGACACCACCTACGTGTCCCGGGCCCGGGTCGCGAAACTCGTGGCGGGGCTGGTCCAGAGCGGCTGAGTGTTCGGCAGGCGGCTCAGGCCGCCCGCGGACACGGCACGCTCGGGTCCGCGGACAGAGCGGCCTTGAGCTGGCTGGTCGTCCAGCGAGCCGAAGAACCAGGCCTTCCAGCTCTCGGCGCCGCTTGACGCAGCACCGCTTCGTCAAGCAGCGCCCACACTACGGGGGTTACGGGGTCGACGAGGATCTTCGCGCGCTCAAGCCGTGTGACGCCGCATCCTCCGCTTCGCTGTTCCTGGGCGTGGACTTGCCGTGAGGTGAGAGTCCGGCGACGATCGTCTTCCTTTGTCACCGGAGGGGACGTCGTTTTGCACGCCGGGACACTCGGGCGGCGGCGAAGGCCACACTGGCCACGAGGACCACGATGCCGATGATCAGCAGATAGCCCAGGCCCTCGGCTGCCACGCCGATGATGCCCAGGATGACGGCAATGAGGACGAGCAGCAGGAAGAGCGCCATGGCTCGGACACCTCCCTTGGACTGGGCGCGGTCGCTCAGCGGCGTGCGAGTTGCCGTTCGCCGCCCGCGCCCGGCTGGTAGGCCATGCCGTAGTAATGGAAGATCGCTTCCTCGTGCTCGGCGGGAAGAACGTCATCCGTGCCGATCGAAGGAGCGTTTCTCACCAGGCTCTTGGCGTAGGGCACCTTGAGATAGCCCGGCCCCAAGAGCACCTCATCGAGGGGGACGAAGACCAGACGGTGCCGGGTGGGCAATCCGGTCCGGACGGTGGCCGCCGCCGGTTCATCGGTGGTGGTGTCCACGTAGACCGCTTCGAGCACGCCGATCTTGTGCCCCTTCGGATCGACGACATCCTGGTTGCGCCATTCACGGATATCGGCTGCCTGGATCATGCCGCCTCCTTCCTGAGCGGGGCACCGGTCCGTGTCGGCCCCACGGAATATCGCGTCCGGGCATCCGGATCGGCAGCCCTGGGACTTTCCAGTCTGCGAGCTCTCTGTCCACGAGGTCCGCGAGGCGAGTGTTGAAGCATCTCTTGTTGTCGTGCTGACGGCCAAGGCAACGACTCCGGCGTATACACGCCGGAGTCGCCCTTCCGGGCGGTTGCACGTGAGAGTGAACCAACCCGCGTTCAATATTACTACGGTCAGTGCGGCTCGGACATACTCGTGTGTTGCATCAACCAGTACTCTTCTTAGGCCTCCGTGCGTCGAATGTCTTGGCGTAGCAGCGTGACCATGACAGGCGTGTATCCCGTAACGTGTGTCGATCACTCTTACGCTGCACGCAAGATCGCTAATCGGGTTCGCTCCTGGTGGCGCACCTAAAACGGTTCCTTCGGTGGCCTCACGCCGGGACCTGTGTGATCTTCCGGTGGTGCGTCTCCATTCCGCCAGTAGTGCCTGGCTGTCTCCGATGGGCAGAATCGCCCTGTGGTGAATTTGCCCCTCGCCCGCCCGGGCAAGCAATCAGCGCCATCGGGCCCATTAGGTATTTCGCAGAGGAATCTGGTTACGATTCATTCGAGTGGCTTCGCCGGAATTTGCGAGCGAATCGCGAAATGCATAGGCCCCCGGCCGGGGGGTTGCCGTGCGGGCTCGGCGTCGTGCGCCATCATGTGCTCCTTCCCTTCGCATGACGTCGGGTCGGCGGCCACGGCGCGTGGCCCTGGTCGGCGAGGGACGCGGGTGGCTGTGTGCATGCGGCGATAACCCTGGACGAAGCAGGCGTGGCGGATGGAGAGGGCAGCCAACTGCTCCTTGAACTGCTCGCCGTCAGGGAAACCGCGCGGTCCCTTGCCAGGCGCGCCGGCAGCGCGTCCGCCTCGGTGACGGCTTTCTGCGGTGATTCGACGAACTGCTCATGGGCGGCGGCCCATTGAGTCACGTAGTGCTCGCGGGGCTCGAGGGACGGCGGCTGCTCCCTGAGGCGCCGGGTGCGCCCCCTGGGGAGCGCGATGGCGGTGCGACGCTGCCGGGGGCCGGGGCGGCACGACGCACGCTGGCCCTCCCTGCATTTCCCGGATAGGTGTCAAGCCGCCATCCGTGCCGGACAGGACGCACTGATGTCGCGCCGTATCCGCAATCTTTGGGCAGGACTACGCTGTGACGTGAGGCCCCAGTCCCCGGTATCGATGCCGTGTCCCGCTCCCGGGGAGGTCCGCCGTGTTGGTCCTGCTACTCATCCTCATCATGGTCTTGTTCGGTTTCGGCTTCCTCGATCCCATCTGGTGGGTGGCCGCGGCGGTGTTGGTCTTGATGGCCACCCGCTACGGCCGCGATCGTGGCCGGGGCCGGGGCCGGGGCAGTAGGTCCGATCTCGGGGACTACAGGGACTATCAGGAGCGCCGGGATCGTCAGGACCGCTGGGACCGTCGCTACAGCCGTCAGCACCGAGCGCGCTGGAGGCGTGAGGACCGGCAGGACCGCGAACACCGCAGGTGACCCGTGCAGCGACCCAGCGGCCAGGGAATCCGGAACGGCTTCAGCCAGGCCGGACACGTCGAGAGCCCGGAGAGGCACGTGCCATGCAACGCACAACTGTGATCCAAGAAGAATGGTGGGATCTGAAGGCCGAGGTCTCGTGGGGGAACGCGCCGGTCCGGCAGGATGTCGTCGCGCTGCGCGCCGAGAACGATCAGCTGCGGCGGGCACTGTCCGGCCGTGTGGTGGTCGACCAGGCCTGCGGCATGGTGATGGCCCTGACCCCTTGCCGTCGCGGGGCGGCCAGGAACCTGCTGGTGGATGTCTCACGGCAGTGCGATCTCAAACTCCGGGAGGTGGCCGCGGCTGTGGTTGCCACCTCGGAGGGTGAGCAGCTCCCGGGGCAGATCCATCGTGCGCTGCGTCGTGCGCTGCGGCGGCTTCATACGGCAGACCTACGAGGAGATTCATGCCGACCAGGCAAGTCCTTCGGTAGGGAGAGGTCATGATTCACGCAGCCGATGTCCGGGAATGGCGCGACCTCGACGTCGTCGACACCGAGTCACACAAGATCGATGTCCTCGAAGCGGTCTATTACGGCCTGCCCTACAAGCCCGGCGCGGCCGGTGAGAGGCAACTGGCGCGCCGCTGACCGCCCATGGGCACGACGACTGTGTTGTGAGGACTGCGTTGTGAGGACTGCCGAGATACGCACCATACGCCAGGTGACCGCGCCCCCTGAAGAACGACCGCTGCTGACGGCTGTGGCTTCGGCAGGCGATGCGGCTTTGCTGGCCGAGGTCGTCGATCTGCGTGCCAAGAACGAGCAGTTGGGGCGGGCGCTGGACACCCGTGCGGTGATCGACCAGGCGCGCGGCATGGTGATGGCACTGGCGCCGTGTTCTAGCGGGAGGGCATGGGATCTGCTGGTGGGCGTGTCGCAGCACTGCAATATCAAGCTCCGGGACGTGGCTGCGGCTCTGGTCGCCACGACGAAGGACGAGACGCTCCCGGAAGAGATACAGCGGGAGTTTCGCCGGGCGCTGCGGCGCCTGCATGCGGCGGACCGGGGGTGACGGAGTGTCCTCCAGCGGACGGCACCGGGAGCTGTGAGCTCAACTCTCCGGTGCCTTCGCCCGGGCCGGCCGTCGGACGCCCCTCCTGTGTAGCCCACCTCGGGGATCTCAAACACCGGCCCGTCGGATCTTCGGCCGTTCGGTCTGGTCAAGTGCTATCGGGGGTGGGAGGGCAGGCTGGTGTGCGCGATGCCCGAGGCGCCGGAGGGTGCCGTGGCGGGTGGCGCTGAGTGCGATGAGCGCGACATCGTCGGCGGTTCCTGCTGGGAAGGTGTCCGGCAGCGCGGTGAGGTGAGCGGCCAGGCCGCTCCTGCCGAACCGGGTGCCTTGGGAGGTACGGGCCTCGGTGAGTCCGTTGCTGTAGAGGAAGAGCGCCTCGCCGGGCAGGAGCTGAACGGCCCGGGAGACGAAGTCCGCGTGATGCAGGGCGCCCGACGCACCGCGTCCGGCCGGCGCCGGGCTACTCGGGCCGTTGGGTCTGGTCGTTGTGGGCGAGGCCGTCCGGATGTTCCGCCGTGCGCTCGCCAAGAGGAAGAACGAGTACTCGTAAGTTCGTTGGGCCGGGCAGGCGGTGGATCTGTCCCGCCTCCTGCCAGCCCCAGTTCCTGAAGGCGGCAAAGGTCGAACGGTCGGACTGATCCACCAACGTGACACCAAGCGAAGACTGGTGGTCGGAGAGCAGACGCTCCTGGAGTCGGCGGGCGAGCCCGTGGGCGTGCTGGTGCGGATGGACGAGAGTTTCAAGGATCGCGAAGACATGCCCGGACGCGGTCAGTTGCTCCAGGTTCTGCGGTAGCGGTCCGTCGAATCCCTCCCACCAGGCGCCGTCGCGCGGCACGGGGAACCCTGAGACACAGCCGGTCAAAGCCTCTGCCTCGGCGACCAGCATGTCGAATCCCGGCAGCTGTACGTCGCCCGCCAGGCGGTGCAGGAACTTCTGCCGGTCGTGGAACTCCTCACCGGGAGCGGCGACGGAAGACTCCACGTACAGATCCGCCAGGTCCTCCCGCAGGCCCTCGGCCTGCCAGCGGTTCAGCCGGCGCAGACGCACCGTGTCCATCGCGGACGGCTCAGAGCCTTGGAGTTCGTGTGGTTGCCGCGGAGCGGGCATGACGCGCCTCGGTTCAGGGGGCCGGAAGTCGTGCGGGACTCCCATCGTGGCCGATGGGCGGTCGCGGCGCCTGGGTCTGGGACGTCTGTTCAGCAGCATAGCCCCGGATCGGCGCCGCGCCGGGGCCCGTTGGGGGCGCGGGGCCACTGCGCCGCAGGCAGATGGACGGTGAGTGCGCCGACCAGCTTGTCGAGGACGGGGTGGGACGCGGCGACGAGCCAGGGTACGGGGCCCGTGGGCAGCCGCAGTTATGTCGCGGAGAGCTGTTTGAAAGCGGGCTGTCCGGGAACTCGGCCGGTGTGCTTCAGACCGGAGGCACGCCCGTGGGAGCAGCTTGCGCTGCTCCCGTGTGCGCTGCGGTCTGCCGGCTCCCACGGTGAGTGACGCCACCCATCAGGGAGACACGTGCCCATGCCGGACCAACGCACGCAGAGCCCACGAACCGCATACCCCTCCGACGACTACGACGACGCGCCGGACACCGACGCCGCGTTCCGCCGAATCGCTGCCCTACCGGGCGGCCCGGAGAAGTCCGCGTTGCGGCATGAGGTGGTGTGCGCCTGGATGCCGATGGCCGCACGGCTCGCCCGGCGCTTCCGCCATCGTGGTGAGACCTTCGAGGACCTCAAGCAGGTCGCCCAACTGGGCCTGGTCAAGGCGGTAGCCCGCTTCGACCCCAGTCGCGGCACCGCCTTCCCGAGTTTTGCCATACCGACGATCCTCGGCGAGGTGAAGCGGCACTTCCGTGACGAACTCTGGGTCGTGCATGTGCCGCGGCGCGTACAGGAGCTGCGCAGTCGGGTCCGCTCCGCCGACCATGAGCTGTCCTCTTCGCTTGGATGCCGCTTCCCCGCAGTCCACGAGATCGCCGCACACACCGGCCTGACCGAGGCCGAGGTACGGCTGGGTCAGGGGGCGCTGGAGAGCTTCACCGCCCGGTCCTTGGACGCTGTGCCCGGCCATTGGGAGGACAGCCACCCCCTGACCGACACCCTCGGTGGCATGGAGCCCGGCTTCGACCGGGTCGTCAACCGTGAGGCGCTCCGCCCCCTGCTGCAGGCACTGCCCGAACGCGAACGGCAGATCCTGTACATGAGGTTCTTCTGCGAGATGACGCAGGCCCGCATCGGCCTACAGCTCGGTGTCTCTCAGATGCACGTCTCCCGTCTGATCACCCGCACCTGCGCACGCCTGCGCGACCAGGTGATGGCCGACGCCCACGACCTGAGAAGGGCATCGTGACAACGTCCCGGGTGCACGGGGGCGACGCGGTCGCTTTCGCGTTCTGGGTGCTGTCAGACGCAGAGACCGGGGAGGCGTTCGGAGTTGTCGATGAAGGCGCGGGCGACGTCGGACAGGCGTCGGTTGTGGGCGCGGGCGTAGCCGCGCAGTGCGGTGAAGGCCTGTTCCATGTCGATGTTCTGGCGTTCGGCGAGTTTCCCCTTGGCCTGCTCGATCAGTACCCGGCTGTTCAACGCCGCCTGCAGCTGTTCGTTGAGCACCGTGCTGCGGTGGGTGGTGCGTTGTTGCAGGAGGCTGATGGTGGCGACGTCGGCCAGGGCCTGGGCGACGGATGTGGCGGCCGGGTCGAAGGGGCCCGGGGTGGCGCGGAAGAGGTTCAGAGCGCCGACGACCTCGTCCCGCAGACGCATCGGCAGCGCCTGGACTGCCCCGAAACCGCTGCGGTGGGCCGCTGTGACGAAGCGCGGCCAGCGGTCGACCTCTCGGGTCAGGTCGGGGACGATCACCTGTGTGCCGGTGCGGAAGCACTCGAGGCAGGGGCCTTCGTCGTTCTGGAGCTGGAAGAGCTCCAGCAGGCGTACCTGTTCGTCGGAGGCGGCCATCACGCGGAGTTTGCCGTCCCGGTCGGCGAGCAGCACCCCGGCGGCGCCTGCGCCGAGCATGCCGACGCAGCGGTCGGTGAGCAGGCGCAGGAAGTCGATGAGGTCGAAGTCGGCGACCAGGTTGTCGGCCAGCTCGACGAAGGTCTTGGCCAGGAGCTGCTGATTCATCGTGACACCCTCGCTTGAGACTGGTCCCGCCGGGAAGGGGCGGGAAGTACAGCACGTTCATCGGATGGCAGCGGTGCGTCAGGTTTCCTCGTCGGTCCGTCTTGGTTCCGCGTCGGGGGAGAAGCGGAGCCGGTGGGCCACCACGTCGGCGGCCACCTCGGCGAGTCGGCGTCCCTGCGCATAGGCGTAGGCGCGGAGCCGGACGAAGGCTTCGTCGATGCCGACGCCGAGTTGGACGGTGAGGATGCCGGTGGCCTGGTCGATCTCCGCCCGGTGTCCGCCCAGGTCCTCGAAGCCGCGATCTGCCAGTGCTCCGTCGACCGGTGCGCCCCTCTCGTCGATGCGCGCGTCGAGCAGGAGTAGCGTCGCGAGATCGGCGAAGGCCAGCGCGTCGGCCAGCTCCTCCGTGTCCAGCACGGTCGGCACGTCGGCGTACAGGTCCAGAACTCCCGGGCTGATCGCGCCCATCTGCAAGGGGAGCGCGAAGACCGCGCGCGCTCCGGCTTCCAGAGCGGCATCGGCGAACACGGGCCAGCGGTCCTGCATTGCGCCGGTCAGCAGATCGGGTATCAGGATGGCCGAGCCGTGCAGGAAGGCGTCCACGCAGGGCCCCTCGCCCAGGGTGAGCTGGAGCTCTTCCAGTTGCTCGCTGATGGTGTCGGTGCTGCACAGCGGATGGCTTGTCGTGGTCCGGGACATCGCGGATACTCCGGCTCCGCCGACCGGGAGCGCGGCCACGGCCGCGGTGCACACGTCCACCACGCCGACCCGGGCGCCGCCTCGGGCCGCCTGCTCGGCGACCAGCGCCTGGATACGGGCCGACCGGCGGTGGGACCTCACCCGGGCCACCGCGTCCAGGCATCGTGCGCAAGGCTCTCCAGCCGCGCGTCGGTTGGTTCCCCGACGGGAAGGACCAGCACCCGCAGCGTGGCGCTGATCGGCCTCCAGATCTCTCCCACGTCCAGCCATCCCCAGGAGCGGAGCGCGGTGAGCGTCGGGCGGTCGGCCCGGTCCACCACGGTGGCGCCGAGTGCCGCCTGCTGGTCGGTCAGCAGCCGCTCCTGCAACCGGCGGGCCACGTCCTGGTCCTGCGGGTGCGGGCGGACCAGGATGTCGGTGATCGCGAAGACGCCGCCTGACTCGGTGAGTTGCTCGATGCCGTGCGGTGATGCTCCGTCACATCCGAGCCGCCAGAAGCCGTCGCCGCGTACCGGGAATCCGAAGGCGCATCCCACCAGGTGGTCCGTCTCCGCGATCACCATCGCGAACCCCGGCCGACGGATGTCGGAGGCGAGACGGTTCTCTCGTACTGCTGGACGCTGCGCAGGCTCTTGGCGAGCAGGATCAGCCCGGCCACTGCGAACACCACCAGCACGGTGATCACAACACCCATCGTTCTCACATTCCTTACGTCGTTCGTGTCCCGGAACCCGAGCGGTCCGGGAAGCACACGGCGCGGGAAGACCCCGGCCTGTCGTCTGCGGTGCGGCGGCCGGGGTCCTGGGCTGCGGGTTGTGCGATTGCTGAGCGGTGCGGCTCCCGCTGGTCCCGCTAGTGGGGAGAGCCGGGCGGTATGTCACCCCGGCCGGCCGGGGTGATGCCGGCGGCGGCGAGAAGATGCTCGGCCGAGACGGCGTTGTCGTCCCGTACGGCCATGGCCATCGCGGCGCGGGCGGGCGCGGGGGCCGTCTGCGGAGGGATCACCAGGAACAGGAAATGGTCCTGGTCGCCCCGGGTGACGATCATCGTGCTGTCTCCGACGGCGGACCAGCCGATGTGGACCGTATGCCCCTCGACGACCAGGTGCCCCGGGGTTTCGTCCCAGTCGCTCGAGTCGAGACCGACGCGGGCGATGGGGCCCAGCCGAGCCGTCAGGGCCGTGACCAGGCCGGACAGCTCGCTTTCGAGGTCGCGAGACCTTGGCCACCACGCGCCGTCGAACGTCCCCGTCCGCTTGGGTGTCGTCTCCATCCGCAAGACCGCGGTGCCGGGAAGCACCGGCTCACTGCTGGTGTCTGCCAGGAGCCTGACGGGGTGCATGGCGCTCACTTCTCTTCCGTCCGGATCCGGGTCCGGCGCCGTGGCCGGAGCCGCCCACGTCCCCCGTCGCGATGGTCGCGGCGATCGCCGGTGCCGCTCGTTCCGGCGCGTCCGCGAACCTTCTGCGGGGCCGATGGCGCCGGTCCCCGGGCAGCAGGCCGGGAGCGGCCGTAGTGGAAAGCGGCGATGCGCTCGTCGTGCTGGTTGTTCAACCGGTGGATCAGGAACGCGCCCAGGGCGACCATCGCCAGGAGCGCGACCACGGTCAGGAAGGTCTCCATGGCCCTCACATCCCCTTGGCCGGATTCGGAGGAATGACCGACGGGATGCCGAGTACCGGAGCAGTGACTGCCGGGATCCGTGGACGGGAGGGTGGACCGCCTGCCGCATGGCCTCCTTCGGCGTCCCAGACCGCCTCCACGGCCCGGTCGGTCTCCGTCACTGTGCGCAGGCGCGCCGCCTCGTCCATCAGCTGGCTCGCGGTCGACGTGCGCAGTGGATCGCTCGCGGCGGCCATCAGCCAGGCGGCCGAGACGGGAGTCGTCTGCGGAGGGATCACCAGCAGGTCCCAGCGGCCCATGCGGTAGGAGAGGAGCAACAGCTGGTGCGGATCCTGCTCGGCCAGGAACGAGCCCACCTTCACGACATGCCCGTCGACGGGCACCTTGTGCGGGACGGTCGGCCAGTGTGCGGGATTGACCGTGACCCTGGTGATCCGCCCCCACAGCGGATCGAGCACGGCCGTCAGCGAAGGAAGTTCCGCCCAGAGATCGCGGGAGCGCGGCCACCAGGCGCCGTCCAGCAGAGCCGGTGCGGAACCACTGGGAGCCAGCGACATGCGGAGAGACGGAGGGGAGGGCCGGTCTTCGAGTGTCGGCGCGTACGAAACGGTCGCAGTCATGATGCGAACCCTGCTCCGGACCGGTCGGAACCGGCCCCGGCGTAGCCAATCGCCGAAAACGACACGAGCGTGGAGGCCGGTGCGCGAAATACTCTCGGTAACCCCCAGCTTACTCCTCCGGCGGGCCCTACGGACTGTGTCCAGGCGTCGCGGCACCCGGGATGCCGTGAGGCCGACATCGATGGTGCGCATGCGGTCGCTCACGCATCCGCCATCGCTCCCTCCGTGCCTGCCTCTGCCTGGATCCGTGGCCGGGGCAGACCGAAAGGAGGTGGCAGGTGCCCGAACGGAAGGCCGAGGAGCAGGAACGCGCAGCCGGCGAGGTCGACCAGCAAGGCCAGCATCGGTGGCGGGTAGTGCAGTCGCAGGGTCCCGCCCGTCACGGTGGTCTGCTGGGAGGCATGGAGGAAGGCGTTGAGGCCGCTGCAGTCGCAGAAGGTGACGGGGGTGAGGTCGACATCGATGGTGCGGATACCGTCGCCAATACACCGGTCCAGTGCCGTACGCACCAGTGGAGCCGATTCCAGGTCGATTTCACCGGACAGGGTCAGCAGTGCCCGTTTCCTTCGGTCATGGCGGTAGACGGTGAGCTGTGGGAGGGGCAAGATGCCTCGGTTCTCACGGCCATCCGGCAGCGCACGCGGTGACGCAGGGATTCCCGGCCCCCTTGGCCCGCTCCCGGCAGGGACGTACGTTCGGCGGAGGTGGAGCAACGGTCGGCCCGACTGCCTGTGCGACAGGACAGAGGACCCACCCAGCTCCCTCCAGGGATGCGCCGGGTGACGAACGAAAGGTCCGCTCCCCGCACCATCTGTGTCGAGCAACGACAAGCCGCCGGGGTCTGGGACGTCCGTACAGCAGCATAGTCCTCATTCCCGGTCCGACGGACGGCCGGAAGCCGCCTGTTCCCCCCGCCTGGAAGGCGCCAAGACGTGACGCCGTGCGGGCATATCCGGTGCCCCGCACGGTACTGGGAAGGCAGCGCGGAAACGCGGCGACCGACGGCCGCCCCTCCCGTTACGGCAGCCCATGCATCGCCCGAGGAGGTGGCTTCGCATGACGGAGCCGAACAGTTCAACCCTGCAGAAGGCCGATCCTGAGCCCCGCGCCGGCGTGGGCACGATGCTGCAGGCCGCACGGCCCGGGCCTCAGGAACCGCCGGGGACCCGCGGCCGGACGACCATCGCGGACGGGGTGGTGGAGAAAATAGCCGGGATCGCCGCACGCGAGGTCCCGGGAATCAACGCACTGGGCGGCGGATTCACTCGCACCATGGCGGCGGTGCGCGACCGGGTCCCGGGAGGGCGCTCAAGCACTGGGAGCGGCGTCAAGGTCGAGGTCGGTGAGAAGCAGACCGCCATCGACCTCCAGGTCGTCGTCGAATACGGGATAAGCATCACCGACATCGCCGCGGAAGTCCGCGAGAACGTGATCGCGGCGGTGGAACGGATGACGGGCCTGGAAGTCGTCGAAGTGAACATCGCCGTCAACGATGTGCACCTTCCGGACGAGGGCACGCCAGAGAGCGGCGAGGACCGGGTGCACTAGGGGGCTTCTGATGGATCTCCGATGGGGGTCCCTCCCCGGGCTCGAGCGAAGTCGAGAGTGGGGGAGGAGCTACTAGGGCTTTTGTCCGGCAGTCCGTCCGGGCCGCCGGCGGCCCGGACGCGTGCGCGAGTTCGGATTTGAGTGCGAGCAGGTGCAGTGCGGAGGCGGACTTCCAGTTGGCGTAGAGGAAGTTGCGTGACGTGCCGCAGCTGCGGGCGATGGCGGCGGGGGGAAGTGCTCACGCTCTGGCTATGGGTACTGGTCCGCTGGGCGGGTGCGGCTCGGTCCGAAGCGCCCCTCAGGCGGGCAACTTACCGCCCTTGACGGCTGTGACGAACGATGACCAACCGGCCGGAGGGAAGACCAGGGCAGGACCGTTCGGGATCTTGGAGTCCCGGACGGGGAACCCTGAGGGGTGGTCGTCCAGAACCTCGACGCAGCTGTTGGCCTCGGTCCCGCTGTAGGACGACTTGCGCCAACCGCTCAGTATGTCCGCGCTGGGGATGGTGTGTTCAGGCATGGTGTCCGTAGTCCTTCGCTGTTGCCCTCAATAGGGCAAGGGACTCTCGTAGGGGCAACGCGTCGCTCAGTGCGAGATGGTAGGCGCCTTGGAGTCGTTCGACGATGGCCGGGGCATCGTGAACCTTGCCGAACTGTAGGCCCTCGGAATAGGCCACGGGGGGCTGGTCCTCGAACCACATCAGCGTCAGCATGCTGTTCAGGATCTGATACGCGCCCACGCTGTACGGAATCACATGTGTGCGTACACGCTTGTCCTCAGTCAGGCGGACGATGTGCATGAGCTGTTCCGCCATGACCTCCGGGCCGCCGACCGGGCGTCGTAGGACTGCCTCGTCGAGCAGTGCCCACACTACGGGTGTCACTGGGTCGGTGAGGATCTTCGCGCGCTCAAGCCGTGTGACGACGATCTTGTCACGTCCTCTTCCCTCGCAGGCGGGTATCCGACGCTCAGAAGGGCACGCGCGTACCTGTCCGTCTGCAAGATGCCAGGTACGAAGGTGGGCGCGAACTCGCGGATCACCGTTGCCTGTTGTTCGAGATGCCTGGCTGCCTCGAAGTAATCCTCGACCGCCACGTCGTCCTGCGGCAAGAAACTGCTCAGCACGTTCCCCGTGTTCAGGGCCCTGTCCAGGCGTCGCGCGTCCTCCTTCGAAGGCACACGGCGCCCCGCCTCGATGTGCGCGATGTGCGAACGGGTCATGATCGCCGACTCGGCCAGTTGCTGCTGTGTCAGCCCAGCCGTCTCCCGCTGCTGCTTGAGCCAGTCACCGTACGTATTGCTCATGGCCAAATCCCCTGCGACAAACGCCTGGTCACACTCCACCCTCTGGCGAGCCTAGTCCGCCCCGTCTCACTCTGTGAGTGGATCGCTACACAAAGCGATACCCCCGCGACCGTGCGACCGGTCCGGGGGCGTGGCCATCAACCAACCCAAGGAAGTTGACGACATGAGTCACCGTATCGCCCGCCTCTTCGAGCCGCTGCTACGGCTCTTGCTCCCCGGCTCGGGACGCCATCGCCTCGCGGTCACCGTTCCGGCGCACCCAGCTCCCGCCCCCTCGTACTTCCATGAGCGGACCGCCCGTCACCCCGACTCCCGCCCCTTGCGCGGCGAGGACAACGCGATGGTCCGCCCGTATCTCGTCGCCCATGAGAGGCACGAGGAAACGCGGCGGCAGCGGGCCCGCCGACGCGCCCTGTGGCTCGCCGCCCTGACGACCCCTTCCGAAGCCCCGACCGGAGCCTTCCGAACATTGCGGAGGGATGAAATCCGGTTCATCCCGTGTTGGTGCCTTCCGGATGACCAGGGCGACCAGGATGCGCAGGCTGCCCAAGACGAACGGAAGGCACCAGGCGTGACACAGCCGCAACGGGGATGGGCACGACGACTGGCCGGGTACGCCTGGCGGTACCCGAAGGACGTCGTGCTCGCGCTGGGCGCCTCGCTGGCCGGTATGGCCGTCATGGCCCTCGTACCGCTGGTCACCAAGGTGATCATCGACGACGTCATCGGAACCCACACCCGCGACATGGCCCCCTGGGCGGGCGCGCTCATCGGCGCGGCCGTCCTCGTCTACGTCTCCACCTACATCCGCCGCTACTACGGCGGCCGCCTCGCCCTGGACGTCCAGCACGACCTGCGCACCGAGATGTACGGCACGATCACGGCGCTCGACGGCCGCCGCCAGGACGAGCTGTCGACCGGCCAGGTGGTGGGGCGCGCGACCAGCGACCTCCAGCTGATCCAGGGCCTGCTGTTCATGCTCCCGATGACCATCGGGAACATAGTCCTCTTCCTGATCTCCCTCGTGATCATGGCCTGGCTGTCCCTGCCGCTGACCCTGGTCGCGCTGGCAGTGGCCCCGGCCCTGTGGTTCATCGCGAAGCGCAGCCGCTCGAAGCTCCACCCGGCCACCTGGTACGCCCAGGCACAGGCGGCGGCCGTGGCCGGCGTCGTGGACGGCGCGGTCAGCGGCGTACGCGTCGTGAAGGGCTTCGGCCAGGAGGACCAGGAAACCGGGAAGCTCAGACACATCGGCCGCAAGCTCTTCGCGGGCCGCCTGCGCACGATCCGCCTGAACTCGAGGTACACCCCGGCCCTCCAGGCGGTCCCCGCCCTCGGTCAGGTCGCCATGCTGGCGCTCGGTGGCTGGCTCGCGGTGAGGGGCCAGATCACGCTCGGCACGTTCGTGGCGTTCTCCTCGTACCTGGCCCAGCTCGTCGGCCCCGTCCGCATGCTCGCCCTGGTGCTCACGGTCGCCCAGCAGGCCCGCGCCGGCGCCGAGCGCGTACTGGAGCTGATCGACACGGAGCCGTCGATCGAGGACGGCACCAAGCCCCTCCCCGCCGACGCCCCCGCGACCGTCGAGTTCGACGACGTGTCCTTCGGCTACGACGACGACCGCCCGGTCCTGGACGGCCTGTCCTTCGAGATCCGCCCGGGCGAGACCCTCGCCGTCGTCGGTTCCTCCGGCTCCGGCAAGTCCACCGTCTCGCTCCTCCTGCCGCGCTTCTACGACGTGACCCGAGGCGCCGTGCTCATCGGCGGCCACGACGTGCGAGAGCTGACCCTCGAATCGCTCCGGGCCGCGATCGGGCTCGTACCGGAGGACTCCTTCCTCTTCTCGGACACCGTGCGCGCCAACATCGCGTACGGCCGCCCGGAGGCCACCCAGGAGCAGATCGAGACCGCGGCCCGCGCCGCGCAGGCAGACCGTTTCATCGCCGAGCTGCCCGAGGGCTACGACACCAAGGTCGGCGAACACGGCCTCACCCTCTCCGGCGGCCAGCGTCAGCGCGTCGCCCTGGCCCGGGCGATCCTCACCGACCCGCGACTGCTGGTCCTCGACGACGCGACGAGCGCGGTGGACGCCCGGGTCGAACACGAGATCCACGAGGCCCTCAAACACGTCATGGCGGGCCGCACCACCCTCCTCATCGCCCACCGCCGCTCCACCCTGAACCTCGCCGACCGCATCGCCGTCCTCGACGACGGCCGCCTGGCGGACATCGGTACGCACCAGGAGCTCACCGAGCGCTCCCCTCTCTACCGGCGCCTGCTCACCGACCCGGACGAGCTCGGCGGCGTCTCACCGGGGCACGCCCAGCCCTCCTGCCCGTGCGAGGACACCTCCGTACGCGAGGAACTGGACGCCGAGTTCGACGCCGAACGCGGGATCACGCCCAAGCTGTGGGCGGGGGAGCGCGAGCCCAAGGACATGGCGATGGACGGGATGCCCGCCACGCCCGAACTCCTCGCCCAGGTCGAGGCCTTGCCCCCGGCCACCGACATGCCCGCCATCGACGAGGCACGCGCGGTCACGCCCGAGGAGTCGTACGGACTCCGACGCCTCCTGCGCGGCTTCGGGCTCCCTCTCCTCGCCAGCCTCGGCCTCGTGGCCGTCGACGCGGGCATGGGCCTGCTCCTGCCCGTCCTGATCCGGCACGGTATCGACCAGGGCGTCTCCGAGGTCGCGCTCGGCGCCGTCTGGGCCGCGTCCGCCCTCGCGCTGCTCACCGTCCTCGTCCAGTGGACGGCGCAGACCGGCGAGATCCGCATGACCGGACGCACCGGCGAACGCGTCCTGTACTCGCTCCGGCTGAAGATCTTCGCGCAGCTCCAGCGCCTCGGACTCGACTACTACGAGCGGGAGTTGACCGGCCGGATCATGACCCGGATGACGACGGACGTGGACGCGCTGTCCACGTTCCTGCAGACCGGTCTGGTCACCGCGTTCGTCTCCGTCGTCACCTTCTTCGGCATCATGGTCGCCCTGCTGGTGATCGACGTGGAGCTGGCGCTGGTCGTCTTCGCGACGCTGCCGCCGCTGATCATCGGTACGTTCTTCTTCCGCCGGTCCAGCGTGAAGGCGTACGAACTCGCCCGTGAGCGGGTCTCCGTGGTCAACGCCGACCTTCAGGAGTCGGTGTCCGGGCTGCGGATCCTCCAGGCGTTCCGGCGCGAGGGCGTGGGCAGGAAGCGGTTCGCGGAGGGCAGCGACAGCTACCGGCAGGCCCGTATCCGCGGGCAGTGGCTGATCTCGATCTACTTCCCGTTCGTTCAGCTGCTGTCGTCGGTCGCGGTGGCCGCGGTGCTCGTCGTGGGCGCGGCGCGGGTCGACGCTGGCACTCTCACGGTCGGCGCGCTGGTGGCGTACCTCCTCTACATCGACCTGTTCTTCGCACCCGTGCAGCAGCTCTCGCAGGTCTTCGACGGCTACCAGCAGGCGACCGTCTCGCTCGGCCGGATCCAGGAACTCCTCCAGGAGCCGACGTCCACGAAGGCCGCCGACGAGCCACTCGAGATCCTCGCCCTGCGAGGCGACATCGCCTTCGAGGACGTCGACTTCGCGTACGGGTCCGCGGACGAGCCCGAAGAGGCGCTCAGCGGAGTGAAGTTGAGCATTCCGGCCGGCCAGACCGTGGCCTTCGTCGGAGAGACGGGCGCGGGCAAGTCGACCCTCGTGAAGCTGGTGGCCCGCTTCTACGACCCCACCGGCGGCCGGGTCACCGTCGACGGCACGGACCTGCGCTCCCTCGACCTCACCTCCTACCGCCACCGACTCGGCGTCGTCCCGCAGGAGGCCTACCTCTTCCAGGGCACGGTCCGGGACGCCATCGCGTACGGGCGCCCGGACGCCACGGACGCCGAGGTGGAGGCGGCGGCCCGCGCGGTCGGCGCGCACGACATGATCGCCACGCTGGACGGCGGCTACCTCCACGAGGTCGACGAGCGCGGCCGCAACCTCTCCGCCGGGCAACGCCAGCTGATCGCGCTGGCCCGGGCGGAACTGGTCGACCCGGACATCCTGTTGCTCGACGAGGCGACGGCCGCCCTCGACCTGGCCACCGAGGCCCAGGTCAACCAGGCCACCGACCGCATCGCCGGCCGCCGTACGACCCTGGTCGTCGCCCACCGCCTGACCACGGCAGCCCGCGCGGACCGCGTCGTGCTCATGGCCGACGGCCGGGTCGCGGAGGACGGCACGCACGACGAACTACTCGAACTGGGCGGGCGGTACGCGCAGTTGTGGCGGATGTTCGTGGGGGAGCCCGACCCCGCCGCGACCGTCAGTACTTCGAAGTGATGGCCCGTCAGTACTTCGAAGTGATGTCGGAGATCTTCCGGCTCTCGAGGTCCGAGCGCACCGTGAGGTAGGTGTACGTCTTCTCCCCGCCGGTGCCCGGGCCCGACTCCCAGGTCAGCCGGACCGTCGTGTACGTGTGCCCCATGCCGCTGTCGCCCGGTGTCACCTTCCAGGCGCTCGGCACGTTCTGCGAGCGCAGGATGCCGTCCGCGTCGTTGCGCCTCTCCCATGTGAGCAGGCGTGAGCGGAGGTCGGAGGTGAGGTAGAACCTGCGCAACTCTGCCGCGGCCGCGTTGCTGCCCGGGTCGTTCGCCACGTCGATGTACGCGCCGTAGAAGTGCGCGACCCGGTCGTAGACGGGACCGGGGCTGCCACTGCGGGGCGGCGCGGGAGGAACCTCGTCGCGGACGTCGGGGGCGTCGGCCACGGCCGGCACCGAGGCGGCCGTGGTGAGCAGCGCGACGGCGACAAGCCCTCGGCTGATCGTTCGTGAGCGATTCATGACGGACCGCCTTTCGATTCTGACCTTTTGGGTAACGGGTAAACAGGCGAGGTCGCCCCAAACGAGGTCAAACAGCCAAAGGCTCCACCGGACCACCCGCCCCAGCCGTGCGCAACCATTCGGGGTACGTCACGCGTCCGTACATCAGTACGTCGATCGCGGTGGGAGGTCGTGGTGGGTGGGACGACAGTGGGCAGTGGCGTGATACGCCGACGGCTGGCGCTCGTCATGGCTGTGCTGACCGCCTCGGGACTGCTGGTCCTCGCGGGTCCGGGCACCGCAGACGCGGAGGCGGCGGCCCTCTGCTCCGGGCGCAAGGTGCGTACGCTGCCCTTCTCCACCGGTTCCGTGCACGTCTACAAGAGCCGCGGTTACATCTGCGCGGTGACCTTTCCCAGGCGGCCGGGCGCCCGTAAGCACATGACGGTGAGCGTGCGGGCGCGCGGCAGCCGGCCGGCGGTCGACAGAGGGCGGTACAGGAATCACGCGGGCCCGAAGACCGTGCACGCGGGACACCGCTGCGTGTGGGTGAAGGGCTCCGTCGGCTCCGGCTCGGTGAGCTCGGGTTGGATTCTCTGCTAATGCTCCGCTAATGCGCACAAATCTCCAAGCTCCCCTGGTGTGACGCCAGTTGCTCCGCTAGGTTCCGGCGGACATCTGCGTATTCCAGGGGAGAGTGCATGCGCAAGACGCTCAGATGGCTGCTGTCGCTCGTGGTGCTCATAGGCACGTTGAGTGCGGCCGGGGCGGCCACCGCCGCCCAGCCGGAAGCCACCGGCACAAGCACCAGCGCGGACATCAGCGCGGACATCGGCGCGGACATCAAGGACCGGCTCCTCGCGATACCGGGCATGAGCCTGGTCGAGGAGAAGCCCTACACCGGCTACCGCTTCTTCGTCCTCAACTACACCCAGCCGGTCGACCACCGGAACCCGTCCAAGGGCACCTTCCAGCAGCGCATCACCGTGCTGCACAAGGACACCGCGCGCCCGACGGTCTTCTACACCGGCGGCTACAACGTCTCCACGAACCCGAGTCGCCGCGAGCCGACCCAGATCGTGGACGGCAACCAGATCTCGATGGAGTACCGCTTCTTCACTCCGTCCCGTCCCGCCCCGGCCGACTGGACCAAGCTGGACATCTGGCAGGCCGCCAGCGACCAGCACCGCATCTTCAAGGCCCTCAAGCCGATCTACGACAAGAAGTGGGTCTCCACCGGCGGCTCGAAGGGCGGCATGACCGCCACCTACTACGAGCGCTTCTACCCGCGTGACATGGACGGCGTCGTCGCGTACGTCGCGCCCAACGACGTGGTGAACAAGGAGGACTCGGCGTACGACCGATTCTTCGCGAAGGTCGGCACCAAGGAGTGCCGCGACCGGCTGAACGCGGTGCAGCGCGAGGCACTGGTGCGCCGGGAGCCACTGGAGAAGAAGTACGCGGAGGTGGCGGCCGCCGAGGGCTACACCTTCACCACCGTCGGCAACCTCGACAAGGCTTACGAGGCCGTCGTCCTCGACTACGTGTGGGGCTTCTGGCAGACCAGGCTGCTCACCGACTGCGACATGATCCCGGCGGACGCGAAGAACGCGACGGACGACGAGATCTGGGCCTCGGTCGACGAGGTCTCCGGGTTCTCCTTCTACACGGACCAGGGCCTGGAGCCGTACACGCCGTACTACTACCAGGCGGGTACGCAGCTCGGCGCCCCGACGATCGAGTTCCCGTACATCGAGAAGAAGCTGATCCGGTACGGCTACCAGCCGCCGCGGAACTTCGTGCCGCGCGACATCTCCATGACGTTCCAGCCGTGGGCGATGCGCGACGTCGACACGTGGGTCAAGCGCCACGCGAACCAGATGCTGTTCGTGTACGGCCAGAACGACCCGTGGGGCGCGGAGCCGTTCCGCCTCGGCAAGGGCGCCCGTGACTCGTACGTCTTCACCGCACCCGGTCTGAACCACTACGCCGGCGTCGCGAACCTCGTCCCCGACCAGAAGGCCCTCGCCACGGCCCGCATCCTGGAGTGGGCGGGCGTCGCCTCGGCCGCGGTCCAGGAGAACCCGGAGAAGGCGAAGCCGCTGGCCAAGTACGACTCGAAGCTGGACAAGCGCAAGATGGAGCGCCAGCTCCGTCCGTAAGCGGCTTCCTCGGGTTGCTCAGCCACTCAGCCACTCAGTGGCTGAGCAACTCCCTTGCTGCGTCCGCCCATTGAAGCCCATCGGCCATTGGAGCCCACCGGGCGTTGAAGCCCTCGGCTACACCGGGCGGGCGCAGCCCACCGGCTTCGTCCCGCCCAGCTGGACGTACAACGCCGTCGACGCCGGGCAGGCGGTGCGCTTCTTCACCGCCGCGGTCACCTTGTACTCCGGGGGCTCTTTCCCCTTCCCGTCGCACGACGTCTCGCGGACCTCGCCCGCGGTCGCGTTGTAGACGCAGTCGCCGACGATCGTGCGGGGACCTCCGCCGCCGCCCGGGTCGCCGGGGTGCGGGGGCTGCAGGTTGCGCATGCAGGCGTAGCCCTGCGGAACCGCGCCGTCGCCGTCCTCGTCGGCGGAGGGCTTCTGCTCGCTGATGTGCAGTACGAAGTCCGTGGTGGCGGGGCACGGCTGCCCGTCGCCCACCTTCCCGTCGTACCGTGCGATCACCCGCGCCGCCGCCTTCTCGCTGGTGCACGCCACCTCGGTGAACGACTCGCGCCCGAACGAACTGCACTCGTCGATCGAGAGGAACACCGTCCCGTACCCCGAAGTCCGCGTAGGAGCCGACGTCGCCTCGTCGAGCCTGCCGTCCTCGGCCCCGGACGACTGCTGACAGCCGGTGAGTACCGCCACCACCAGCATCACCAGCGCGCACACCACCCCCGCAGCACGGCCACGCGCACCACCAGCACGACCATGAACACGCGCACCATCCGAACCCACACCACGCGCATCGCGCATGACACCCCCCGATCCCCTGCCCAGCGTGACCCGTCGCGGCGGGATCACGCCAGACATGCGGTGTGCTTTGCGTCACTTGGGGGTGGTGCGCCGGGAGTGCGGCGTACGTCTAGTACGTCAGTCCGTGGCCGATCGGATACAGCACCTGGGCCGGGTCGTCCGCCCGCTGCACCGGTACCGGCAGCTTCCCCGCCGGGTCGGCCCGCCCCGTGATGACCCGTACGGCCGCGCGCAGCTCGACGTCGGTCCAGGAGTAGGCCGCCAAGCAGGCCTTCAATTCCGGCAGCTGAGCCACGTCGTACGGATTGCGGATGGCGACCGCGACGACCGGCCGCCCGGTGGCGACGAGCTGGTTCACCAGAGTCCTCTGGGAGCCGGCGGCGCTCACGTTGTACGTCCCGACGACCACCGCGTCCGCTTCCCCGGCCGCCGCGACCGCGTTGGCGATGGCCGCGGCGGAGGGGGCCGTACCGGTGGAGAGGGCCGTGGCGGTGAAGCCCAGTTCGGTGAGCGCGGCGGCGAGTACGGTCGTGGGCGGGCCGGTGGTGCCGGACGGCGAGGCGGGGTCGGCGCCGACGACGAGCACCTTCTTGTGCGTACGGCGGGAAAGCGGCAGCAGCCCTCCCTCGTTGACGAGCAGCGTCGTGGTGCGCTCGGCGATCCGGTCCGCCGCGTCGAGATGGGCCTTGGTGCCGACGGTCCGGTCGACGCCGCGATGGGTGACGTACGGGTCGTTGAACATACCGAGCTTCGCCTTCAGCCGCAGGACGCGCAGAATCGACGCGTCGAGCCGAGCCTCCGTCAGCTCTCCGCCGCGTACGGCCTGGAGGACCGCGTTCCAGGCGACCTCCAGCTTCGGCGGGTTGAGGAGCTGGTCGACCCCGGCCTTCAGGGCGAGTACGGGCACGCGGTCGTCGCCGTACTTCGTGCGGACGCCCTCCATGCCGAGCGAGTCCGTCACCACGACCCCGTCGTAGCCGAGCCGCTCGCGCAGGATGCCGGTGAGGATCGGGCGGGAGAGGGTGGCCGGGTCGCCGGACGGGTCGAGCGCCGGGACCATGATGTGCGCGGTCATGATCGAGTCGATGCCGGCCGCGATCGCCGCCCTGAACGGGGGTGCGTCGAGCCGTCCCCACTGCTCCTCCGTGTGCTCGATGACCGGAAAACCGTAGTGACTGTCGGTCTCGGTGTCGCCGTGCCCCGGGAAGTGCTTCGAGGTGGCCGCGACGCCGGAGCTCTGATACCCCTTCACCTGGGCCGCCACCAGCCCGGCCACGGCCTGCGGGTCGGCCCCGAAGGAACGTACGCCGATGACCGGGTTGGCCGGATTCACGTTCACGTCGGCGACCGGCGTGTAGTCCTGGCGGATGCCCATCGCCCGCAGTTCCGCGCCGCCGATCCGCCCGGCCTCGCGCGCGTCGCCACGCGAACCGCCGGCACCGAGCGCCATCGCCCCCGGGAAGAGCGTCGCGGGCTCGCCGACCCGCGCCACGATCCCGTGCTCCTGGTCGGTGGAGATGAGCACGGGGAGGCCTCGCGGCTGTGCCAGCGAAGCCTTCTGAATCCCGTTGCTGAGGTCCGCGATCTGGTGCGGCTCGCGGGTGTTGTGCGCCCAGCCGAAGTAGATGATCCCGCCGACCCGGTACTTGGCGACCAGCTCGGCGGGCGTCCGTACGCCGATCTCCGCGAGGTTGGCGTCGATGTCGGCCTGGTCGGGCGCGGTCGCCGAGTGCCCGTACACCCGCATCACGAAGAGCTGCCCGACCTTCTCTTCGAGGGTCATGCGGGAGATGAGAGCGCGGAGCTTCGAGTCGGGGTGCCTGGCGGTGTCGTCCTTGGTGCCGTCGTCCTTGGCCCGTGCCGGGGTGACACCGACGGCAGCGGTCGCCGCCGTGCCCGCGGCAGCCGCGAGCAGCGTACGTCTGGAGGTGTGCACGTGCGCTCCTTCCGGAGAGGGCCCGAGGGGCCCGTGGAGGGGCGAGCTTGAAGGAAACTCCCGAGCGTGAAGGAAACTTCCAGGGATCACGGATATCCGGGAAGTTTCTTCCAGTCAAGGGTGCGCACAGCCCGGACAGCCCACATGGCGGTCCGGCGACGGGTGCTGCTGGGAGTGAGGGGCCGTCATCGGCGCAGTTGGAGGGGGGCGCGCCGATGACGGCGTGCTGTCGGCCGCAGGCGGCGGAGAGGGTAAGTCAGCGATCGCAGCCAGCAGCGAGGCCGACACCGCTCTGCGGAGACTCATCCGGCAGCATGCGAGTTGGACGGGGGATGGCGGGGATGGGTTCCCCGGATTCCGCCGATTCCCAGAAATTGGTACGGGTGTCCACGAGAGTGCGCAACGGGGTTGATGTGGCGCTGTTTTGGGCCGGTCCCGCTGCGGGCTTCCGGTCGTCCCCCGGTCCTCACACGGCCGAGGTGACTCGGTCGCCGGTCTCCAGAGCGCGGAGATCCCGGTAGAACAGGGCAACCACCGCGCACACGGGCGGCAGGACCACCAACGGCAGCAGCAACAGCGCGAAGGCCGTGGGGACGATCAGGACCAGCACGCCGGTGATCCACACGTTGTCGTCGCTCAGCCAGAGCATGGCGAGCCCGAGGGGGTGGGCGAGGGGGGCCGCCGCGTACCGGAGCACGACGAAACCGAGCACGACGAAGGCCGCGAGGAGCAGACCGATGCCGTACGTCTTCCAGGGTGCCCGCCGCGTCAGCGCCCAGGCGCGCTTCACGGCTTCCTTGGAGGAGGAGTTCTCGGAGACCAGGGCCGCCGTGGCCACGCAGTGGCGGAAGTAGACGAGCAGGCCGAGCCCCGCGATCGTGAGGGGCAGGCCCCAGCCCACGATCCGGTACGCCATCGTCGTGGTGTCAATGATCCTCGAGGGCTCCACACCGGGTACCTCGTTCGAGTCGACGGCGCCCCACAGCACGACCCCCAGGAACGCCACACCGCCGGCGCGCACCCAGATCCGCCACTGCGCCCAGTACGCGCCGCCGACGTACGGGCGGGTGCGCGCCCACAACTCCCTGACGCTCAGCCGTCCTTGGCCCTCCAAGGCGTGGTCCAGAGCGACCGTGTGCGCGGTCTGCACCACGCAGACGACAGCGGCGGCGAGGTCCAGCAGCAGCACCGTGACGATGAGACCGATGACCACCAGGGTGTCCCACTGCTCCGCGTACGCCGAATAGGAGTCCTCGGACTCGATGGCGTACTCGGCGTCCCGCCGTGCGCCCTCGAAGGAGTCCCAGGCCACCAGGAACCCGCCCCCCACGATGGCGCCTCCGGCGAGGGTGGTGAACGCCGTGAGGAGGAGGGTGAAGCCGTAGAGGGGGCGCCAGGTGGAACCGAGGGTTCGGAGGGCGCGGGTGAGTATCAAGGCTGGGGGGTGTTCCTGACGTCGGTTATGAAGGCGTCCCGGGTGGTGGGGGAGACGCAGAGAGAGGCGCGGGTGATGTCTTTGGAGTCGCGCACGTGGACGGTGGAGGTGGTGGCGACCTCGACGCAGTCACCGCCGGTGTTGTCGCTGTGGCTGCTCTTGCGCCAGGTGAAGGCTTCGACGCAATCGCCGCCGCTCGAGTCGCTGCAGCTGCTCTTGAACCACTTCAGCTCAGTCATACTCACCCGCCAACTGCCCGATCAGGTCTACGGATTCCTCCGGCCGGAGGGCCTGTCGGCTGATCATCCCATAGCGGTGGGCGAGTGGCCCTGACTCATCCGGTTCGGAGATGAGGAGGCTCTTGCCAGCGCCTCCGTGTACGCCGGCGAGGCCTGCTCCGGGGTCTCCCCCTGGTGCAGGCACTCTCCGAGAGCTGGGAACTCCGGGGGGCGGGTGATCGGCAAGACAGTGTGGGCGAGAGTGCTCACCCGGTAGCCGCCGACGAGGTCCCCGCCTGCCGTGGGGTGCCCTACGCCGACTCGTTCAGCAGGCGAGCGAGGTGCTCCCGGCCCGCGCCCAGCAGCCCCTCAAGCGGTGCGGCCGACTCGTACCACCGCTTCTCGTACTCCCAGCACAGCCACCCGTCCCAGCCCTCCCGCGAGAGCAGATCCACGCACTCGGTGAGGGGGAGGACCCCGGCGCCGAGCGGCAGCGGAGTCGTGTCGTCGGCCGAGGCGATGTCCTTGACCTGGATGTATCCGAGGTACGGGGAGAGCGCGGCGTACGTCGACGAGGGCTGTTCGCCGCCGAGCCAGGTGTGCATGACATCCCAGAGGGAGCCGACCTGGCGATGGCCGACCAGGCCGAGGACGCGGATCGCGTCGGCGCCGGTGCGGTGGGAGTCGTGGGTCTCCAGGAGGATGCGTACGCCCAGGTCGGCGGCGTACTCGGCGGCGGTGCCGAGCCGGCGGGCGGCCGTCGCGTCGGCCTCCTCGGGACTCTGCGCGGTGCCGCCACCGGGGAAGACGCGGACGAAGGGCGCTCCGAGGTCCCGGGCCAGTTCCAGGAGCGTACGGATCTCGTCCAGTACGGGACCGTCGTCGCCCGGTGCCGCCACGCGCGCGTACCCCGCGAGGCCCAGGATCTCGATGCCCGCCGACTTGAACTCGGCCGCCACGTCGGCCCGTTCCGTGAGGCCGATGCCGGGGTGGACCGGCTCCTCGGGATGCGCGCGCAGCTCGATGCCGTGGTAGCCGTGCGCGGCCGCGAGCCGTACCACGTCGGGGATCGGGAGTCCGGGGACGCCGAGGGTGGAGAAGGCCAGCTTCATGCCTCGGACCCTACCCGTCACGCGTCCGCTGTCACGCTTCAGCCGTCACTCGTCTGCCGTCACTCCCGCGTGCCGTGCAGGTCCAGGCGCCAGTCCTGGCCGACGAGATCGGCTCCGAAGGAGCGGTGCGGTTTGTCGGCCAGGAGGACGAAGCCGTGGCGCTGGTAGATGCGACGGGCGGAGGACAGGACGTCGTTCGTCCAGAGCACCAGCTCGCGGTAGCCGACGCCGCGCGCGAACTCGACGCACGCGCGCACCAGCCGGTCGCCGATGCCCAGGCCGCGCGCGTCCGGTTCGACGAGGAGGAGGCGCAGGCGGGCGGCGCCGGGCGCCTCGTCCCGTACGCACATCACGCAGCCGACCGCCCGGCCGTCCAGCTCCGCGATCCACACCCGCTCCAGATGCGGGTCGTGGTCCTCGGCGAAGTCGGCGACGATGCGGGCGACCAGGCCCTCGTAGTCCGCGTTCCAGCCGTACTCGGCGGTGTACAGCGCGGCGTTGCGCTGCACGATCCAGCCGAGGTCGCCCGGCCCTGGTTCGCGGAGCAGTACGTCCTCGCCGCGCGGAGGCCGCCGGTTGCCCTCGGAGAGGATCTCGCGGACCTCGCGCATCGCCTCGCCGAGGCGCGGACGGTCGTCCGGCGGGACGGTCGCCAGCAGCGAGCCGACCGCCTCCTGTGAACGTTCGTCGAGCAGGTCGGCGGTCTCCCGCCCGCGGGTCGTGAGCGTGATCCGCTGCCGCCGGGTGTCCTTCTCCGACGGCGCCCGCTCGACCAGTCCGTCTTTCTCGAACTTCGCCAGCAGTCGGCTCAAGTAGCCCGCGTCCAGGCAGAGTTCGGTACGGAGGTCCGCCGCGTCCGTACGGGGGGAGTGGGCCAGTTCGTACAGCACACGGGACTCCGTGAGCGTGTATGGGGCATGGAGGTGGCGGCTGTAGTCGAGCGCGCCGATGAGGTTCGTGTAGAAGCGGTTGAAGGCACGGATCTCTTGGACGGTCATGGCACCTGACACTTGACACCTGCCTCGCGGCTCACGCCGGGCTCGTAACGACTGGGCTGCGCAGTGACTGGATGGTTGACTCAGTCAGAGATTATGCCGTCGGGGGCGGTGTCGCGCAGGGATTTCGCCCGTTTCTGCGCCGCTGCCGCTGCCGCTGCCGCTGCCGCTGCCGCTGCCACTGCCGCTGCCACTGCCGCTGCCGGGTCCCGCTGCCGCCTCTGGGGCCCGTGCTCCCCCGTATTGCCGTACCGCCGCCCAACGTCGCCCGTGGCTGGGCTGCCGATACCCTGCCCGGGTGCTGCAGTATGACGATCTGACGCCTCCGGAGCGTGCCCTCTGGAACGCCTTTCCCGAGGGACGTCTCGTGGACCTGCGGAGCGGGGTCCCCGATGAGGACGACGCCTGCCAAGGGCAGACCTGGGGCCCCGAACGCACCCTGCGAGCGGAGGTCCTGGCCGCGCTGCTCCTCGGGGCCAACACCACGCAGCAGGGAACCATCGCGGCTCTGTGCCTGACGGGCGCGCGGATCGTCGGCCGCCTGGACCTGGCGGGCGGTGACATCGTCAACACGGTCCGACTCACGTCCTGTCGACTGGAAGAGACCGTGAGCCTGCGCGGCAGTACGACCCGGTCGATCCGGATGGCCTACTGCTGGATGCCGGGCTTCGACGCATCGCTCGCCCGGATCGCGGGTCGGCTGGACCTGAACAGGACGACCGTGCAGGACGGCCGCCTCGCGCTCATCAACGCCCATATTTCAGGGGAGTTGGCGCTGAACGGGGCGACACTGTCAGCCCGGGACGGTGGTTGGGCACTGTTCGCGGGTGGCCTCGTCATGGAGGGCGCGATCTTCTGCCGGGACGGATTCACGGCCAAAGGAGGACTGCGGCTCATCGGAGCGCAACTGGCCGGGGGCTTGTTCATGGACGGAGCACGGCTGGAGAACTTGGGAGGCCCCGACGGCTCGGACGGCGAGGCGATTCTCGCCGACAACGCCACCGTGACGACCATGGATCTGACCGACGGATTCACCGCGGTCGGAGCCGTATCCCTGCGCGGCGCGCAGGTCACCAACCGACTGTCGCTGGCCGGAGCCGCCCTCGACGAACCGGGCGCTTCCCTGGACTGCAGCCGCATACAGGCAGCCGAACTCGACCTCACGCCCAGGTCGGCCCCACCCGGCGGCATCGACCTGCGCAGCGCACGCGTCGAGGTCCTGCGGGACAACGAAGTGAGCCGATCCGCGGCCGTACGACTGGAAGGCCTCACCTACACCTCCCTGCACGCGGAGGACGCCACGTCTCAGGTGGGCGCCGGTGTGGCCCGCAGAGTGGCGTGGATACGCCGCTCGCCCGGGTACAGCCCGCAGCCGTACGAGCAACTCGCCGGCTGGTACCGCCTGATCGGCCACGACGACGACGCCCGGCTCGTACTGCTGGAGAAACAGCGCCACCGGCGCGGCACCCTCCGTCCGGTGGCCCGGATATGGGGCCACGTCTTCGACGCCACGGTCGGATACGGCTACCGCCCCTGGCGGGCCGGAGGCTGGCTGATCGTGCTCTCACTGCTCGGCACCGCGGTCTTCCGCAGCCAGTCGCCCACTCGCAGCAAGGCCGATGAAGGCCCTCCGTTCAACGCCCTGGTGTACACGCTCGACCTGCTGATCCCCATCGGCGGATTCGGCCAGCGCGCGGCCTGGCACTGGACCGCCGGCGCCACCATGTGGCTTTCGTACGTCCTGATCGCCGCCGGCTGGCTGCTGACCACCGCGGTCGTCGCCGGCGTCACCCGTTCACTGAACAGGAATTGACGGCCAACAGGGTGAGATTGAGATCGACAGTCAACAGGTCGAGGGGGAAAGGCAGTTGAGGCGGAAGACGGTTGAGTTGGGAAGGCAGTGAATGACGATGACATCGACCACGTCCCGTATCGGCGGGGACTTGGAGGAGGCCGTCAGCCGTCAGCAGGCCGTCACGCGTTCTTGGGCGCCCCCGTGGACCCCCGCACCATCAACTCCCCCCGTACCGGGGCGATCCCACCGGGCGGCGGCTCCTCCCGCCCCATCGCGAGCCGTCCCGCCCGGGCCCCCGCCTCCGCCAACGGCAACCGCACCGTCGTCAGAGCGGGAACGGCGTCGACGCTGAAGGGCAGGTCGTCGAAGCCGACGACGGAGACGTCGTCGGGGATGCGGAGCCCGGAGTCGCGCAGGGCGGCGCACGCGCCGAGGGCGACCGTGTCGTTCGCGGCGACCACGGCCGTCAACTCCGGTTCGCGGCGGAGGAGTTCGATCGTCGCCTCGTACCCGGACCGGCGGTCGTACCGGCCGTGCACCGTCCAGCCGGGGTCGTCGTCGATCCCGTGCGCGGCGAGCGCGGCCCGGTGGCCTTCGAGGCGGTGGCGGGTCGTCGTGCGCTCCTCCGGGCCGGTGATGTAGCCCATGCGCCGGTGGCCGAGGCCGATCAGGTGCTCGGTGAGTTCCTGGCCGCCGCCCCGGTTGTCGAAGGTGAGGGCCACCGCGTCGGTGTCCGTCGGTGCGGGCGGCCGCCCGCACAGCACCACGCGCGTGCCCGCGTCCGCGAGCTTGCGCAGCTTCGTCGCCACGGCCGTCGCGTGCGCGGTGTGCTCCACGGCCCCACCCGTCAGCACGACCGCGGCGGCGCGTTGGCGCTGTAGGAGCGTGAGGTACGTGAGCTCGCGCTCCGGAGAGCCGCCGGTGTTGCACACGACGGCGAGACGCTCCCCTCCCGCCCGGCCCCCGGGCCCCCCGATCTCGGACTGGATCGCTCCCGCCATGATCCCGAAGAACGGGTCCGCGATGTCGTTGACCAGAATCCCGACCAGGTCGGACGTGGCGGCGGCGAGTGCGCTCGCGGGGCCGTTGAGTACGTAGTCCAGTTCGTCCACGGCCCGCAGCACCCGCTCACGGGTGGATGCGGCCACGGGGTAGTTCCCGTTCAGCACGCGCGACACCGTCGCGGGCGAGACCTGCGCGCGGGCCGCCACGTCCGCCAGGGTCACCGTCATCTCGTCGTCCTCCGGTCGCGCATCTCGTCGTCGTCCTCACAGCCGGTCGTAAGTCGTGAGGCGTCGTCGTAAGGGGTCGTAAAACTCGTACTCCGAGCCGAGGCCAGTGTCGCGCTCAGGGCCCAAGCTGGTGCAGACCTTACGGTCACAGATTGGATGCAGACTTTACGGCCGCAAGCCCCCGCCCCCGTTCGCCCCCTCGAACAACTCTTAACCTCCGCGGTCTTGTCCGATCCGCTGCACAGAGGCTAGCGTCACCTCGTATAGAAAGCGCTTGCTGTGACGCTCACCAGTTCACCGGTGCTCACGGGACTGCCCCGAGTGCACCCGTGGGGCGTACGCGGCGCAGGACGCGTACGAAGGGAATGACGTGACACGCAAGACGGTGCGCATCGCCATGAACGGTGTGACGGGACGCATGGGCTACCGCCAGCATCTCGTCCGCTCGATTCTCGCTCTGCGTGAACAGGGCGGCCTCGACCTCGGCGACGGCACCGTGCTGTGGCCCGAGCCGGTCCTCGTCGGCCGCCGCGAACACGCTCTCAAGGCGCTCGCGGACCAGCACGGCATCGAACACTGGTCCACGAGCCTCGACGAGGTGCTCGCCGACCCGACGATCGACATCTACTTCGACGCCCAGGTCACCTCGGCCCGCGAGGAAGCGATCAAGAAGGCGATCGCGGCCGGGAAGCACATCTACACCGAGAAGCCGACGGCCACCGGCCTCGACGGCGCCCTGGAACTCGCCCGCCTCGCCGCCGAGAAGGGCATCAAGCACGGCGTCGTCCAGGACAAGCTCTTCCTCCCCGGCCTCCTCAAGCTCAAGCGGCTCATCGACGGCGGCTTCTTCGGCCGCATCCTCTCCATCCGCGGCGAGTTCGGCTACTGGGTCTTCGAGGGCGACTGGCAGACGGCCCAGCGCCCCTCCTGGAACTACCGATCCGAGGACGGCGGTGGCATCGTTGTCGACATGTTCCCGCACTGGGAGTACGTGCTTCACGAGCTCTTCGGCCGTGTACGCACCGTCCAGGCCCTCACCGCCACGCACATCCCGCAGCGCTGGGACGAGCAGAGCAAGCCGTACGACGCCACGGCCGACGACGCCGCCTACGGCATCTTCGAACTCGACGGCGGCGCGATCGCCCAGATCAACTCCTCCTGGACCGTACGCGTCAACCGCGACGAGCTGGTGGAGTTCCAGGTCGACGGAACCGAGGGCTCGGCGGTCGCCGGCCTGCGCAACTGCCGCGTCCAGCACCGCAGTTCAACCCCGAAGCCGGTCTGGAACCCCGACATCCCGGCCACCTACTCCTTCCGCGACCAGTGGCAGGAGGTGCCCGACAACACCGAGTTCGACAACGGTTTCAAGGCCCAGTGGGAGCTCTTCCTCAAGCACGTCTATGCCGACGCGCCCTACCACTGGGACCTCCTCGCCGGCGCCCGCGGCGTCCAGCTCGCCGAACTGGGGCTGAAGTCCTCGGCCGAGGGCCGCCGTTTCGACGTACCGGAGATCTCGCTGTGACGATCCAACTCCCAGGCGCCGCAGGAGAGTTGCGCACGTACTCCCCGCGCACCGAACCCCTCTCCGTCACCACCGGAGCCCCCTTCACCTCCCGTACGGTCTACTCGGCGGCCCACGTCGTCGCCGACCCGTACGCGGATGTGTCCCCCGATTCCCCCGCCGCCGTCGACTGGGACGCCACCCTCGCCTTCCGCCGCCACCTCTGGTCCCACGGGCTCGGGGTCGCGGAGGCGATGGACACGGCCCAGCGGGGGATGGGCCTCGACTGGGCGGGCGCCGCCGAGCTGATCCGCCGCTCGGCGGCCGAGGCGAAGGCGGTCGGCGGCCGGATCGCCTGCGGCGTGGGCACCGACCAGCTGTCCGCCACCGAGATCGGTTACCCGTACAGCCTCGACGAGATCCGGGCCGCGTACGAGGAGCAGCTCGCGCTGGTCGAGGACGCGGGCTCCCCCGCCATCCTCATGGCCTCCCGGGCCCTCGCCGCCGTGGCCAAGAGTCCCGAGGACTACCTGGAGGTCTACGGCCAACTCCTCCGCCAGGCCACCGAGCCGGTGATCCTGCACTGGCTCGGCCCGATGTTCGACCCGGCGCTGGAGGGCTACTGGGGCAGCACCGACCTGGACGCCGCGACCAGCACCTTCCTCGAGGTCATCGCCGCCCACCCGGACAAGGTCGACGGCATCAAGGTCTCCCTCCTGGACGCCCAGCGCGAGATCGACCTGCGCCGCAAGCTCCCCGACGGCGTCCGCTGCTACACCGGCGACGACTTCAACTACCCCGAACTGATCGCCGGCGACGCCCAGGGTTTCAGCCACGCCCTCCTCGGGATCTTCGACCCGCTGGGCCCCCTGGCGGCCGAGGCCGTACGAGTGCTGGACACCGGCAACGCGGCGGGCTTCCGCGAACTCCTCGACCCGACCGTCGAGTTGTCCCGCCACCTCTTCCAGACCCCGACCCGCTTCTACAAGACGGGCGTCGTCTTCCTCGCCTGGCTAGCGGGCCACCAGTCGCACTTCACCATGGTCGGCGGACTGCAATCGTCTCGCTCACTGCCGCACCTCGCCCGAGCGTACGAGCTGGCCGACGGCCTGGGCCTGTTCCCGGACCCGGCGCTCGCGGAGGCCCGCATGAAGAACCTCCTCTCCCTGTACGGAGTGGCCCAGTGAGCGACCTGTCGCGTTTCTCCATCAACCAGATGACCGTCAAGCAGCTGTCGATGCCCGAGTTGGTCGACGCCTGCCTCGAGTTGGGCGTCCCGGGCGTCGGCCTCTGGCGCGACCCGGTCCAGACGTACGGACTCGATGCGACCGCGAAACTGATCCGCGACGCGGGCCTGACGGTCACGACCCTCTGCCGGGGCGGTTTCTTCACGGCCATCGACCCGGCCGAGCGGGCCTCGGCGCTGGACGACAACCGAGCGGCGATCGACGAGGCGGCGACGCTGGGCACGGACACGCTCGTCCTTGTCTCGGGCGGCCTCCCGGCCGGCTCGAAGGACCTGCACGGCGCCCGGGAACGGATTGCCGACGCACTCGGCGAGCTGGGCCCGTACGCGGCCGAGCGGGGGGTCCGGCTGGCCATCGAGCCCCTCCACCCGATGTACGCCTCCGACCGCTGCGTCGTCTCCACCCTGACCCAGGCCCTGGACCTCGCGGAAAGGTTCCCGGCCGAACAGGTGGGCGTGACGGTCGACACGTACCACATCTGGTGGGACGACAGGGCACCGGAAGAGATTGCCCGCGCGGGTGCGGGCGGCCGCATCCACACGTTCCAACTCGCCGACTGGACCACCCCGTTGCCCGAGGGAGTCCTGAACGGCCGAGGCCAGATCGGCGACGGAGCGATCGACATGCGGCAGTGGAAGGCTCACGTCGACGCGGCCGGCTACACCGGCCCAATCGAGATCGAACTGTTCAACGACGGCCTATGGGCAAGGGACGGCCGAGAGGTCCTGACGGAAACGACAACCCGCTTCACAGAGCACGTCCTGTAGCCGGCTCCAACAGCCGCCC
>NZ_JBQQCG010000031.1:0-121129 GCF_052245575.1 Streptomyces sp. 2A115
CCTTATACCTGCGCTGGCTCGGCTACACGGACATACGGCGAGCCGACCAGCGGCCGCCCTCCGGCATAGGCCTGGCGGCCCGCGGGATCGTCGCCCAGGTCGACCCGACCGTCCGCCCCGCCTCCCTGCGCGACGTGGAGTGCCTGTGGCTGACGGCGATGACGGAGTCGACGGGCTGCGTCTACTTCTCGCTGGCCGGCTACGAGGAGGACGCCCGAGCCTGCGCCGACTCCCTCGGCATCCCCCTCTTCGTCCTGGACCTCACCGGCACCCCGCAGCCCGTGAACAGCCTCGCCGACGAACTCATCGCCACCGGAGCCTGACCGCCCCGACTCTCCAACTCCCCCCAATGGTCGAGCCCGTCAAAGAAATCGACGAGGCCGGCCCCGAAACCACATACTCGACCGATGCCCATCAGACCCGCCGCTCCCGCCGACCTCCCGCTGCTCCAGGACATCGAACGCGCCGCGGGCGAATCCTTCCGGGCCCTCGGCATGCCGGAGATCGCCGAGGACGAGCCGCCCGCGCTGGACCTGCTGGAGGGCTTCCGACTGGCGGGCCACGCCTGGGTCACCGAAACCGAAGCGGACGGCCGGGTCGTCGCGTACCTGATCGGCGAGCCCGTCGACGGCGCGTTCCACGTCGAGCAGGTCTCCGTCCACCCGGACGCCGCCCACCGGGGCGTGGGCCGGACCCTGATCGCGTACGCCGCCGAGCGCGCACGCGACCAGGGCCTGACCGGTCTCACCCTGACCACCTTCACGGAGGTCCCCTGGAACGCGCCCTACTACGAGCGCATCGGCTTCCGCGTGCTGGGCGAAGCCGAACTCACCCCAGGACTACGGAAGATCCGCGCCGCCGAGGCCGACCACGGCCTCGACCGCTGGCCCCGGGTGTGCATGTACAAGGCCACGGACCCCGCTTAGCCACGGGCACGCCGCCCGCCCGATCCGCGTAACTCTCGCCTAGTCCGCGTACGTCTCCCGCAACTCGATCTTCCGTACCTTCCCCGACACCGTCATCGGGAAGGACTCCAGGATCCGCAGCCGACTGGGCACCTTGTAGTGCGCCAACTGCCCCTCGCAGAAGGCCCGCAGCTCCTCCAACGTCAGCGGATCCGCGGAGTCGCGGGGGATGACACAGGCGAGCACCTCCTCGCCGTACCGTTCGTGGGGCACACCGACCACCTGTACGTCGGCGATCTTCGGGTGCGCGTACAGGAACTCCTCGATCTCGCGCGGGTAGATGTTCTCGCCACCCCGGATGATCATGTCCTTGATCCGGCCGACGATCTGCACGTATCCGTCGTCGAGCATCACGGCCAGGTCCCCCGTGTGCATCCAGCGCCCGGAGTCGACGGCCTCCGCGGTCTTCTCGGGCTCGTCCCAGTAGCCGAGCATCACGCTGTAGCCGCGGGTGCACAGCTCGCCCGCCGAGCCACGGGGCACCGTCACCCCCGTCGCCGGGTCGACGACCTTGACCTCGATGTGCGGCAGGACGCGCCCGACCGTGCCGGTGCGGTGCTCCAGGTCGTCGTCGCGGCGGGTCTGGAGGGACACGGGCGAGGTCTCGGTCATGCCGTAGCAGATGGACACCTCTTCCATGTGCATCTCGGCGACCACCCGTTTCATCACCTCGACCGGGCAGGGCGAGCCCGCCATGATGCCGGTCCGCAGGGAGGAGAGGTCGTACGTCGCGAAGTCCGGGAGGTTCAACTCCGCGATGAACATCGTCGGGACGCCGTACAGCGACGTACAGCGCTCCCGCTCGACCGCCCGCAGCGTCGCCGTCGGGTCGAAGGACGGTGCCGGGATCACGATGCAGGCGCCATGGGAAGTGGCCCCCAGATTTCCCATCACCATGCCGAAGCAGTGGTAAAAGGGCACGGGCAGACACACTCGGTCCTGCTCGGTGTAGCCGATCGTCCGGCCCACCCAGTAGCCGTTGTTGAGGATGTTGTGGTGCGAGAGCGTGGCACCCTTCGGGAAGCCGGTGGTGCCCGAGGTGTACTGGATGTTGACCGGATCGTCACAGCTCAACTCGACCTGGGCGGCAGCCAGTTGCTCGTGCGGAACTGAAGCCGCTCCGGCTGCGAGCGCGTCCCAGCTCGGATCACCGATGTAGACCGTCTCCCGCAACTCCGGGCATTTTCCCCGTACTTGGCCGACCAGCGCCCGGTAGTCGCTGCCCTTGTGCGCGAGCGAGGCGACCAGGACCGAGATTCCGGCCTGCTTGAGCACGTACTCCAACTCGTGGGCGCGGTAGGCGGGGTTGATGTTCACCATGATCGCGCCGATGCGCGCGGTCGCGTACTGGACGAGGACCCACTCGGGGCAGTTGACCGCCCAGATGCCGACGCGGTCGCCCTTCAGCACACCCTTCGCGAGCAGCCCGCGCGCCACCTCGTCGACCGCTGCGCCGAACTCGGCGTACGTCCAGCGCCGTCCGGAGGGCACGTCCACGAGCGCGTCCCGCGAGGGATACTCGGCGACGGCCCGGTCGAGGTTGGCGCCGATGGTGTCACCGAGGAGTGGTGTCGTGCTGGTCCCATGCGCATACGAGAATCCGCTCACCGGAAGTCCTCCTCGCGGTACTCGGCGTCCGACCCCGCCGCCGTCGCCTCACGCAGCTCGATCCGCCGGATCTTGCCCGACACGGTCTTGGGCAGCTCGCCGAACTCCAGTCGGCGGATGCGCTTGTACGGGGCGAGGACGGTGCGCGCGTGCTCGAAGAGCACCTTCGCGGTGTCGGGCCCCGGCTCCCAGCCCTCGGCCAGGACGACGTACGCCTTGGGGACGGCGAGCCGCAGCTCGTCGGGGGCGGGCACCACAGCCGCCTCGGCGACCGCCTCGTGTTCGAGGAGCGCGCTCTCCAGCTCGAAGGGGCTGATCTTGTAGTCGCTGGCCTTGAATACGTCGTCGGCGCGACCCACGTACGTGATGTAACCGTCCGTGTCGCGCGAACCGATGTCGCCCGTCCGGTAGTAGCCGTCCGCCATCGCCTCGGCCGTACGGTCGGCGTCGCCGTGGTAGCCGGTCATCAGGCCCACGGGGCGCGCGGACAGGTCGAGCGCGATCTCGCCCTCCGCCGCGCCCGGCGCACCCGACACGGGGTCGAGCAGCTCGACCCGGAAGCCCGGGCTCGGCCGCCCCATGGATCCCGTCTTGAGTGGCTGACCTGGGCTGTTGGACACCTGCACAGCCGTCTCGGTCTGCCCGAAGCCGTCCCGGACGGTCACACCCCAGGCCTGCCTCACCTGCTCGATGACCTCGGGGTTGAGCGGTTCCCCGGCGGCGACGGCCTCGCGCGGCGGCGTTCGCAGCTGGGTCAGGTCGGCCTGGATGAGCATGCGCCACACGGTGGGCGGGGCGCAGAAGGTGGTGACTCCCGCCCGGTCCATCTCGGCCATCAGCCGGCCCGCGTCGAAGCGCGTGTAGTTGTGGAGGAAGACGGTCGCCTCGGCGTTCCAGGGCGCGAAGAGGTTCGACCAGGCGTGCTTGGCCCAGCCGGGCGAGGAGATGTTCAGGTGCACGTCGCCGGGCTTGAGGCCGATCCAGTACATGGTCGCCAGGTGGCCGACCGGGTACGACACATGGGTGTGCTCGACGAGCTTGGGGCGGGCGGTGGTGCCCGAGGTGAAGTAGAGCATCAGCGGGTCGTCGGCCCGGGTCGGGCCGTCCGGCCCGAAGGTGCCGGAGGAGGCTCGGTGGTACACGTCCTCGTACGACTGCCAGCCGTGGCGCTCGCCGCCGACGGCGACGCGCGTGTAGTCGCCGGGCACCTCGTCGAACTTGCCGGTGTCCTCGGCGCGCACGATCACGTGCCGCACCCGGCCCCGGTCGACGCGGTCCCGCAGGTCGGCGGGGCCCAGCAGCGGGGTGGCCGGGATGACCACGGCGCGCAGCTTCATCGCGGCGAGCGCCGTAACCCACAGTTCGGCCTGGTTGCCGAGCATGACCAGGATCCGGTCTCCGGCGCGGACGCCCAGCTCGCGCAGCCACACCGCGACCTCGTCGGAGCGCACGGACAGCTCGCCGAAGGACAGCCGGGTCTCGCGGCCGTCCTCCTCGACGATGTGCAGTGCGGTCCGGCCGTTGCCGTCCGCGATGACGTCGAACCAGTCGAGGGCCCAGTTGAAGAATTCGGGGCGTGGCCAGCTGAAACCCTCGTAGGCCGTGGCATAGTCCTCGCGATGCTCCAGCAGGAAGTCCCGCGCGCTGCGGAAGCGCTCCGTTGACGTCGGCGTCGTCGTCATCTGTCCTCCTCGGACCCGGCACCATTGCCGGATGGCTCAATGACATCGTGTAATCCGTGATGCGGGTCTCACTACCCCCGGACGGGGGGTGCGCGGCGGAGAAGGGACGGTCACGTGGCAACAGGCGCAGCCGAAGCGGTGGAGATGCGCGGCGCGCTGATGCGGCTGCGCCGGGCGACGGGACTGCCGGTCGCCTTCGGCGGGCTGGTCGAGCCGGGCCGGCGACAGGTACGTATCAGCGAGCTGAACGGGACCGCGACGGCGGTGCTCAGCGCGCTCGCCGTGTCGTCGGGCCACGGTCTGGGCGGCAAGGCGGTCGCCCTGGCCCGGCCGTGTGCCGTCACGGACTACTCCTCCTCACGCCAGATCAGTCATGAGTACGACGCCGCGGTCGCCGCGGAGGGGCTGCGCTCCGTACTCGCGGTGCCGGTCGTCGTACGGCGTCGGGTGCGCGGTGTCCTGTACGGCGCCCTGCGCACGGCCCAAGCCCTCGGTGACCGGACGCTCGCCGCGGCGGTGGAGGCGGCGCGGGACATGGAGCAGTCGCTGGTCGTACGGGACGAGGCGCGTGACCTGCTGGCAGCGGCGCGCGAGCCGGGGGTGACGGCGGAGGGCGCGGCGTGGGAGCAGGTCCGGGAGGCACACGGGGCCCTGCGGGCGCTGGCCCCGCGCATCGTGGACCCGGCGCTGCGGGCGGAGCTTCTCGCGGTCTGTGACACGCTGGCCGCCGCGCCGGCCCCGGTGCCGACGGACCGGCGGGTCCGCCTTACCCCGCGTGAGCTGGACGTTCTGGCCTGTGTGGCGGTCGGCACGACCAACGCGGCCGCCGCGGACCGCCTGGGACTGCGGCCCGAAACCGTGAAGGCCTATCTGCACTCGGCGATGCGCAAGCTGGGTGCGCACACGCGGCTGGAAGCGGTGGTGGCGGCGCGGAGGGCGGGGGTGCTGCCCTGAAGGTCCATCCCTCCCCCCGAGCGTTCCATTCATGCACGGGCGCTCTGAAATCCCGTATGCCAAATCTCTGTTATTTCCCTCACGATAGAACGCACCGAAATTCATCACCTCTTTGCATAATATTGAGCCGGACACGACACGGAAGGAGCGGTGCGCGTGCGACGGGATTTCGAGGAGCCTGTCAGACCCCGTTTCGACCAGGTCGTCGGGGCAGATGAGCCGCTCAAACGAGCAGGTGAGCAGCTCTCCCGAGGGGGTAGCGTCCTGCTGCACGGCCCGCCCGGAATAGGAAAGTCGACCGTCCTGCGGGCAATCGCCGCGAATTACGCCGAATCGGCCAGGACCGTGTTGCGCTGCTCGGCGACCGAGTCCGAATCCCATCTCCCGTTCCTCGCGCTGGTCGATCTGCTCGGCCTCATCGCCGACGAGGTCGCGGACGCACTGCCCGCCCCGCAGCAGGCCGCGCTCGAAGCGGCGCTCACCGGCCGCGCCGAATCGTCTCTGCACCGGGACGGCCTCGCGCTACGGCTCGCGGTGCTGTCGGTGCTGCGCGCGCTGGCGGCCAAGGGACCCGTTCTCCTGGTCGCCGACGACCTCCAGTGGCTGGACGCGCCGAGCGCCGAGCTGCTCGGCTTCGCCGCCCGCCGCCTCGGCGGGATGCCGGTGCGGATGCTCGGCGCGGTGCGTACCGGCACGGAGCCGAAGGAGCAGGAGCATGATCCGTATCTACGCGCGTATCCTCCGGAGACGCTGGCCCTGCGGCTGACCCCGCTCTCCCGGCCGCACGTCGCCGAGCTCCTCGTCGCCCGCGGCTACACGGGGCTGCGTCGCTCGACCCTGCGGGACATTCACCACACCAGCGGGGGCAACCCGCTGTTCGCGCTGGAGCTCGCCCGCGCCCTGGCCGAGAGCCCGACGCCGCCCCGGCCCGGCGAGCCGCTGCCGGTGCCGACCTCACTGCGTGCCCTCGTGCTCAGCCGCCTCGAACTGCTGTCCGCCGACGCCCGGCAGACGTTGCTCGTCGCCAGCGCGGGAGCCCGCCCCACCCAGGCGCTGCTGCACGCCGCGGGCCGTACGAACGCTGAGGCCGAGACGGCACTCGCGGCCTCGCTCGGACTGGTGGCGGCCCATGGGCCGGACGGGCAAGGTCCGGACGGGCAGGAGGGTGCCGTACGTTTCGCGCATCCGCTCGTCTCGGCCGCGCTGTACGCGCAGGCGACGCCCCAGGAACGACGGGCCGCCCATGCCGCGCTGTCCACGGCTGCCTCCGATCCGATCGAACGGGCCCGGCATCTGGCGCTGGCGACCTCCGGCACGGACGAGCGGGTCGCGGCGCGGCTCTCCGAGGCCGCTGCCCTTGCCCGGGACCGCGGCGCCCCCTCGGTCGCGGCCCAACTCGGGCTGCTCGCCGCCCGGCACACCCCGCCGGGCAGCCAACCCGGCGCGGACGAACGGCGGTTGCGGTCCGCGGAGGACGCGCTGACCTCCGGCGAGATCGACCTCGCCCGCGAAGTGGCCCGCGACGTCCTGGACCGGGCGACCGACGCGGCCGTCCGGGTACGCGCCTGGATGGTCGTGATCGACTCGGCGGGCCAGGCGATGGCCGAGGTCGAGTCCGTCTTCCCTCAAGCCCTCGCTGACGCGGGTGAGGATCCGCGGCTGCTCGCACTGGTCCACTACCAACTGGCCTGGCGGGCACTGCTCGTGGAGGGCGAGATGGGCAAGGGCCGCGAGCAGGCCGCCGAGGCCGCACGGCTCGCCGCCACGGCCGCCGACCGGAGCACCGAGCTGCTGGCCCTGTCCTTCCAGGCCCAGATGGAGACCCTGATGGGCCACCCGGAGGCCCCGGCGACCCTCGAGCGGGCACTGACGGAACCGCAGGACCCGAGGGTGGCCTGCGACCACAACGGGGCGGGCGCCACCCGGTTCCGCTGGCAGATCATGAGCGACCAGCTCACCGAGGCGCGTACGACGATCACCCGGCTCCTGGGCGAGGTGCGTCGGCGCGGCATGGTCGAGAGCGAGGTGCACTTCCTGCGCGGGCTCGCCGAGACCGAACTCCGTGCCGGGCACTGCGGGCGGGCGCTCGATCTCGCCCACGAGAGCCTGCGGCTCGCCCGGGACACGGGCATCGGTGAGGCCGCGGGCAACATGTTCACCTCGCTCGCCGAGGCCGCGGGCGGCGATGTGCACCGGGCGCTCGTCCTGGCCGGCGACGCGGTGCGCCGCGCCGAGGACGACGGCGACCTGATCTACCTCTCGCGTGCGCTGGGCGCGCTGGGGCATGCCCAGCTGGTGGCGGGAGACGCGGCGGGGACAGTCCAGTCTCTGCGCCGGGCAAGGGAGTTGGAGCAGGGCCTCGGCATCTTCGACCCCGCTCGGGGCCGCTGGCACGGCGACCTCGCCGAGGCGCTCGTACGCATCGGCGAACCCGGGGAGGCGCAGGACGTCATCACCGCCACCCGTGAGCACGCGATACGGCTCCGGCGGGCGAGCGTTCTCGCCGTACTGGACCGGGCCGAGGCCCTGGTGAAGGCGGCCGGCGGCCAACACGAGGCGGCAGCGGAGCAGTTGACGTCGGCGCAGGACCGCCTGGCGCAACTCGGATACGGGCTCGAAGAGGCACGGGCCGCCCTCGCACTGGCGCGGCTGCGGGCGGAGCAGTCGGGGCCGGGACGGGGCTCTTACGACGAGGCGGCGCGCCTGTTCCGCCGCTGCAAAGCCGCGCCGTGGCTCCGCCAGTTGAACCCGGTCTCCGGGTCCGGCCCTGCCGCCACTCCGCCGATCATCGAGTCCGCCTTGCCCCAACTCGACCGGCTGGCCTCGACGGAGCGCCAGGTCGCGGCCCTCGTCCTGGAAGGCGCCACCAACCGCGAGATCGCCGCGCGGCTGTTCATCAGCGTGAAGACCGTCGAGGCGACGCTCACCCGGGTGTACCGGAAGCTGGGGATCCGGTCGAGGGTCGACATTGTTCGGTTGGCGGCGGGGCGGCAGCGGGGGGATTGAGCCGGGGGCGGCGGTCGCAGGGCCGGGGGCCCGGGGCGGCCCCGCGGTCCGGGGTTGGGTCGGGGTTGGGGTCCACAGCCTGGGTCGGGGTCTGGGGTCGAGGTCTGGGTCTGGGGTCGAGGTCTGGAGTCGGGGTCCGCGGTCTGGGGTCGGGGTTCCGCGGTCTGGGGTCGGGGTTCCGCGGTCTGGGTCGCGGTCTGGGTCGGGGCCTGGGTCCAGGCCTGGAGCCCACGGTCCAGGGTTGCGATTGCGGGTGTCCGCCAAATCCCGGCAGTCGGTGGCCGGCAGTCGGCAGGTCCAGCGGTAAGTGACCGGCGGTGCGGCGTGCTTGGCGACGGGAAGTCCGCCGCTCGGAGGCCAAGTGCCGCTCGGAGGCCAAGTGCCGCTCGGAGGCCAAGAGCCGTTCGAAACCAAGGTGCGGTCGGAGACCCTGGTGTCGTCAGCGGCCCACCGACGGGTTCAGCGGTTGGTGTCAGCCCGGAGGGCCGTGGCAGGTGACCGAGGGTTTTCCCTCGTCAACTCCCGCAGGGAGTTCCCTCATTGGGGAGAGGACGGGTCCGCTTCTAGCGTGGGACTCGCCCCGCAGGCTGTCGCTACACCCCCCACGCCACCCCCCACCGGCACTCCTGAGGAGAACCATGTTCGGGCTCACCCTTGCCAAGAAGGCCGCCGCCGTGACCGCGGCGATCGCCGCCGCCGCGACGACCGGCCTGCTCGGCGTGTCCACCGCAAGTGCCGCTCCCCAGCCCATCGTCGGGGGCTCGACGACCACGGCGTCGGCGTACCCGTACGTCATGCAGATCACCAACGCCTCGCAGTCCCAGTTCTGTGGCGGCACCCTGGTGTCGGCGACCAAGGTGGTCACGGCCGCCCACTGCATGGTCGGGAGAACCACGAGCAGTACCCGTGTGGTCGGCGGCCGTACCTACCGCAACGGCACCAACGGCACCGTCAGCCAGGTCAGCAAGATATGGATCCACCCCGACTACACGGACGCCGAGAACGGCGACGACATCGCGGTCCTGACCCTGTCCACCTCGATGCCGTACACGCCCATCAGCTACGTCTCCTCCTCCGAGACCAGCGTGTACGCGGCCGGCACCACCGCGCGGATCACCGGCTGGGGCACGACCAGCTCGGGCGGTTCGTCCTCCAACCAGCTGCGCACGGCCACGGTCCCGACCGTGTCCAACTCCACCTGCTCCTCGGCGTACGGCTCGTCCTACATCGCCTCCGACATGGTCTGCGCGGGCTTCTCCTCCGGTGGTGTGGACACCTGCCAGGGCGACAGCGGCGGCCCCTTCGTCATCGGCGGCAAGCTCGCCGGTATCACCTCGTGGGGCTACGGCTGCGCGGACGCCGAATACCCGGGCGTCTACACCCGCCTGACCACCTTCTCGAACCTCGTGACGACGCAGGTCAACAGCTAGCACCTCTCGCGGTACCTCTCAGTACAACGGTCGGCACACCTCCGGCACCTCTACCAGTACGTCCCGTCCCGAGACTTCCTGAGCACGACTCAGGTAGCGCCAGGGGGCGTTGCGGGCCTCCACGAGCGGCCCGCAACGCCCCCTTTCCATGTGCTGGGGCATCTGCCGGGACATGTACCAGGACATCTGCCAGAACATCTCTGGACGCGGTGTCAGTGCCGCCTGTTTCAATGGATTCCGGTGCGGGTGATGGGCTGAGCGATGGAGGTGACGGGCATGGTGTCGACGGACCGGTTCCTGGCTTTTGCGGTGATGTCGCTGCTGGTGGTCATGATCCCGGGGCCGAGCGTGCTGTTCGTGATCGGCCGGGCACTCGCTCACGGCCGACGCACGGCGGTGGCGACGGCCATCGGGAACGTCATCGGCTCGTATCTGCTGGTTGTCGCGGTCGCGCTCGGGGTCGGCTCGATAGTGGAGCGCTCGGTCGTCGTCCATATGACGGTGAAGCTGGCGGGGGCCGCGTATCTGATCTTCCTCGGCGTGCAGGCGTTCCGGCACCGCAAGGAGTTGAGGGCGTCAGCCATCGACCAGCACGCGGCCAAGTCGCCCGCCCGCGGCGATCTGCGGACACTCCTGGACGGCGCCCTGGTCGGTGTCACGAACCCTAAGGGCATAGTCTTCTTCGCCGCTGTTCTGCCCCAGTTCGTGGACCACTCGGCCGGTCAACTGCCCCTGCAGATGCTCGTGTTGGGCCTGATCCCGATATCCATCGGCCTGGTCACGGACACCGCATGGGGCTTGACCGCGGCCAAGGCCCGCAGCTGGTTCGCCCGCTCGGACCGCCGGCTGTCGATGATCGGCGGCGCGGGCGGCTTCACGATGATCGGGCTCGGGGTGACGGTGGCGACGACGGGCCGGGCGGACTGAGCGCGTCCATCGCACACATTTCGACCGCTCTTGTCTGTCACCTCTTGTCTGTCACCTCTAGCCGTTGTTGCCTGTCACCTCTTGGCCGTTCGTGGCCGTCAGCCTCGTACGACGGTCCCGAACCGGATGTCGTACGAGGACGCCTCACTCAGCACCGACAACATCCGCTGTCCTTCCTCGACCACGTCGTCGCGCTGCCTCTTGCTGAGCGTGCCGAACGGCTCGATGGTGAGCACTGCCTGGTCGCGGGACTCCTCCAGCCGCCATACGCCCTGGAGGAAACCGTCGACGAGCAGCGTGCAGTAGGCCTGGTTGCCCCGCCAACTGCGGCCCCGGTTCTCGGCTGAGACGACCCGGGAGCGGTCGGCGTGCGAGAGGAGCAGATTGTCGAACTCGGGCAGCAGGCGCGGCGGCGCGGGGGTGTCCGCGTCCGGGCGGGGCGCGTCCGGGAGATCGAAGAGTTCGACGCCGTTCTCGTCGCGGAAGGTGACCAGTTGGGGCCGCAGCCGTTCGAAGGCCTCGCGGAGCCGGGTCAGGCCCGCCCAGGTCTGCATGTCCTTGACGGAGGCGGGGCCGAAGGCGGCGAGATAGCGCAGGACGGTGGCGTCGGGGGCCGGGGTCGGCTGAGTCGGCCGGCCGAGCCAGTGCTCGGCGGTGGTGAGCGCGACCTGTCCGCTCTTCCCCCACATGCCACGAGGGGTGACCTGGACGAGGGGCAGTCGGCAGCGGGCCGCGATGGAGAGGGCCAGCGGATCGGCGTCCGGCCACTCGGCGAGCAGCACCTCGCGCAGCTGCTTCATGGTGCGTGGCTCGGCCTCGACCAGCTCCCGGCTGATCGCGGTGAGCCGGTCGAGGTCCACTCCGACGAGCCCCTTGCGGAAGCCGTACAACTCCCGCTCGCGCGCGGCCTGCACGAGCGGGCGGAGAGTGATGCAGTCGTCGGCGGTATGGGTGTGGATGGTGGAGCGCATGGTCACGATCCGGACGACCTCGCGGGCGCCCATCGCGGCCGACAGTTCCTGGGGCGTGAAGCCGTCCAGGCGGGCGGCGAGGGCGTAGTACGGGGGCTTCACGTTCTGCGCCTGGAGGCCGACGAGGTGTTCGACGGCCTCCGTCGCGGACAGGGCGGTCCGGCGCAGGAGGAGTTGCCGGTCGAGGGTCGCGCGGTTCAGCTCGCGGACGCGCAGCACGGGGTCGGTCGAGGTCTTCGTCATACTCCGCACGCTATCGGGACTTGCGGACACGTTCGGTCCGCAATCCTGCCGATCTCTGCATCCAGCGCACGCCCCACGCGCCCATCTGGCTTACCAGTGGCCCTCTCTACATTTCGGGGCGGGCTGGTGTGAGCGTGAGCCGGTTGTCGCTGCCCGGCGTCTTCCAACTGACGGCGTTGGCGTGGACGATGTATGCCTCGCTGATGTCGTCCTGGCCCTCAACGCATATAAAGCGGCGGCTTCCCTTGACCGCCCCTCGGTCGATCTGGGTGAAGTCAGGGAAGGAACGCAGTATGGGGGTGATGTAGCGGGTGCCGAAGATGTCGAAGACCTCGTACTTCTCGGTCGTGTTGCGCTTTTGGTAGGCCAGACGGAGGTAGTGCGCCCCGGCGCCTTGGACGATCATGCGGTAGGCGGGGTGGCCTGGGACGGTGCCGAGGGTGGCGTTCTGGACGTTGCCTTTGTTGCCGGTCATCCCGAACAGCTTCAGGCCGTCGACCAGGGGGGCGATGGGCTGGGTGCACCAGGAGTCGGCGTCGGTGTAGATACCGCCGTACTGGGCGAGGAGTTCGAGGCGCAGCAGGTCGGCCCGTATGGCAAGCGGCTGGTCGGCCAGGGCGTCGTAGATCCACTTGTTGTGGAGTGGGGGGAGGTTCTTGTCGGTCCAGAGCTGGACCTGGTAGTCCGGGTTGTGCTTCTTCCAGGTCTGGAAGTTGTCCCGGTAAGGGAAGGCGTTCTTGCCGATCCATATGACGTGAATCAGTTTGGGCATGCCTGCCCGCGTGGTGTCCGCCGATATGGCGGCTGCGGTCGCAGCGGTGGGTGTGCGAAATCGGTTGAGGATCACGGCGCCTCCCAGCGGACCATGGTGACGGAAAGGTCGGCCGCCTGCGATGCGGCGATCGGCTCGTTGCGCTCGGCTGTCCGGGCCGGGTCGAAGCGCTCCGAGTCCTTGGTCGAGACGACGGGCAGGCCGCAGCGCATGGCCTCGACGGTCGTCGTGCCGAACGACTCCCGGCTTGAGATGACGGCGGCGAGGGCGATCGGGTGGGCAGAACCCATCAGAGAGAGGAACAGGGGCTCGTCGCGGTGGCCGAGCACCGAGACGGTCTCGACGTCATGCTCGGCAAGGTTGTACGTCGTCCGGATCGCCCTCCCAATTCCGTAATCGCTGCGTAACGCTGAGGAAATCTGCATGCGTCCCCGTATCTCCTTCTCATCCAGCTAACCGAGGGCTAGACCGGAGAGTTGGTGGAATGGTTGGGCTTGCTTACCAACTTGTTCTCGAAGAGTTGGGCTATCGGTAACCGCTTTCGGGAACGTTTTGCCACTGAGACGCATCAGGGAGTCCCCGCGCAGTGTCAGACCCCCGTCCCTGAGGGCGAGTTGCGACTGGACCGCGGGTTTTTGGACGGTGATGACGGGTCAGGTGGGCTCGGTCCGAGGCACCTGCGCCGTGTCCGCCGCCCCGGCCGGAGCCCACGCGAGCGGCCAGGTGACGCCCGCGCCGCCGGGGGCGCCTCGCCGTCAGCGGCGTACCGGACGTGGTGCTCGCGCGGTGGGCGGGCCTACACGAACGCAGCCTTCACCAAGGCCAAGTGCGTACGTGCACCCTGGCGTAGCGGACCTGCGCCCGGCGGCGACGGCGTGAGACGCCTTCGCACGGCGCCGGCAGCGACGGCGGGTGAGAAATGTGCGACCGGACCGGATCACTACTCGATCAGCGGACGTAGCGTCTGACTTGGCCCTGAAGAGCGTGCGGTAGTTTGACCCGTATATCCTGCGCCGTGATCGGAACGACAGACGTTCGACCCGGGAGGCAGCCGCGATGCCGGAGCGCCGAGCCCGCCCCGCACCCAGCACAAAGGGCAACGCGAAGGGCAACCGGAAGTCGGTATGGCGCCGCGCCATGACCGCGGCGACGCCACCGCCGAAGGATCCCCCGGCACCTCGTCCGGCCGACGCCGAGACGACCCCGGTGGAGCCCGGCAGCGTCGTACAGGCGGCGCTCTACCGCGACGGCGTGCGCGTCTCGACACCCGCCTCCCTCGCGGACACCTACCGCGAGCTGCGCAAGCAGCAGGACGGTATGGCGTGGATCGGTCTGGCCCGTCCGACGGGGGAGGAAATCCTGTCGCTGGCGGCCGAGTTCGACCTTCACCCGCTCGCCGTCGAGGACGCGATGGAGGCCCACCAGCGACCGAAGCTGGAGCGCTACGGCGACACGCTGTTCGTCGTCCTGCGCGCCGCCCGCTACCTCGACGCACCCGAGGAGGTCGACTTCGGCGAGCTGCACGTCTTCATCGGCCCCGACTTCCTGATCACGGTCCGGCACGGCGCCGCCCCCGACCTCTCCGCCGTCCGCCGCCGCATGGAGGAAACCCCGGAGCTGCTGAAACTCGGCCCCGAGGCGGTCCTCTACGCCATCCTCGACGCGGTCGTGGACGGTTACGCCCCCGTCGTGGCCGGTGTCCAGAACGACATCGACGAGATCGAGACCGAGGTCTTCGGCGGCGACCCCTGGGTCTCCCGGCGCATCTACGAACTCTCCCGCGAAATGGTCGAGTTCCAGCGCGCCACCCGCCCTTTGGTCGGCATGCTGCACGGCCTGATGGCCGGCTTCGCCAAGTACGGCACCGACGAGGAGCTCCAGCGCTACCTCCGCGACGTCGCCGACCACGTCACCCACACCAGCGAACGCGTGGACGGCTTCCGCCAGGCCCTCACGGACATTCTCACGGTCAACGCGACCCTGGTCACGCAGCAACAGAACGCCGAGATGCGGGCCCTCGCCGAGGCGGGTTTCGAGCAGAACGAGGAGATCAAGAAGATCTCGTCATGGGCGGCGATCCTGTTCGCTCCGACCCTGGTCGGGACCATCTACGGCATGAACTTCGACCACATGCCGGAGTTGCACTGGGTACTCGGATACCCCTTCGCGATCGTCCTGATGGCGGTTGTTTGCACCAGTTTGTACGTCATCTTCAAGCGGCGAGACTGGCTCTGAGTAGTCGGCTCGCAAGCGTCGGCACACCGGGCCCGACGGCGCGAACACGGCTGCCACAGGCACCGTTCAAGCCGCTGGGGAGAATCTGGGGAGAATGAAACGCGCCTCGCTTCGGCCGACCTCCCCCATCGCGAGGACTCTGCCTGGATCGCTCCCTCCGCACCATTGACCACCCGGAGCGTTGACAGACACGGAGAGTAAGCAACTTTGCAGGCTACGAAACACCGAGGAGGGGCGCAGCAGCGCTGCGCCCCTCCTGTTCCCACACCATAGGGAATCGTTTCTTCTATGCGGTTCCCGGAGTCCGATTGAGCAGGGCGTCGATGGCACCGCGCCCCTTCCCGCCGGCCTCGGGCATGAGTGGGCGTAGAAGTCCAAGGTGATGGTCGGGCTGGAGTGCCCGAGCCAGCGCGCAAGGGTGACGACGGATTCTCCCGCTTCGAGAATGACCGAGGCGTACGTGTGTCTCAGCACGTGGAAGCCGTCCTTGCGGGACGCCTTCCAGCGCTCGCCCTGCTTCCGCATGGGGATCACACCAGCCGCGGCCAGGGCGGGCTTCCACACGTCGACGTTGAAGATGTTCGCCCGGATGGCGTTGCCGTATGTCGTGGTCAGGATGAGCGGGAACTTCTCCCTCTCGCGGTCGGGCTCAGGACCTCCCCACGGCAGTTCGACCTCGACTGCGGGGTACTCCATGAAGTACTCGGCCAGCGCCGAGGCAACCGAGGAAGGCATGTCGACGACGCGCGTCTTGCCGCCCTTCGGGAGCGTGAAGTACAAGCGCCCGTGAAGGAGTTGAACCTGCCGACGGATGCGCAGCAGTCCGCGGCGGAAGTCGACGTCCTCCGGTGACAGCCCGAACACTTCGCCCTGTCGCAGTCCGCAGCCCAGGGCGACCACGGCGGCGATCCGATAGCGCGGGTTGATCGAGTCCCGAACCCGCAGCGCGGTCTCCAGCGGCCAGGCTTCCCGCTGGTCGTCAGGAGCCTTGGGCCAGCGCACCGACTTGGCCCGCAGCGGGTTGCGCACCAGACGCTTGTCGTCGATGGCGGTCTCGAAGATGTTCGAGAGCGTGGAGAGGATCTGTCGCGAGTACCGCGGGGAGAGGTCACTCACCAGCGTGGCGATGTAGCCCCGCAGAACCGTCGGTGTGATGTCGCGCAGGGCTGAGCTGTCGGCCGCGGAGACGGACGCCGAAGTGAACGTGCTGCCAGCCAGGGTCTTCCTGCCCGCGGCGACGGGCCGCGGACGGACTCATACGTCGAGGCGAACGGCACCTCATGCACAGTGCCTCTCGCGCGAATGCCGCTCACGCCGATGGCTGTGACTGCCGGGTCGGTCCAGTGGTGAGGGCCGTCGGCCGCGCCGGGACCGTGGTTTCGCCAGGTCCGCACCGGTACCTCCGAACCGACCATGAGGCAGTCGTCCCGTCCATCGTCCTGCACTACGGTTGCCCGCATGCCTGTCGAACAGAACACCGACCCCGCCCGCGTCGAGGCGGCCTGGCGGAACATCACCGCATGGCTCGCCGAACACGCACCCCTCTCGCACGCCTCACTCCTGCCGCCCGCGTCCGAGGCTGAGATCGAGCGCGCCGATACTCTTCTCCGCGAACGCCTCGGCTTTGAACTTCCCGCTGAACTTCGGCAGTTGTGGCGACTGTGCGGTGGTGTGGAGCACCAGGACATCGAGGCCGACGAGCAGGGCGAGGTCTTCTCCGGGGCGTTCTTCCCGGACGGGCTGCTTCTGTCGCCGTCCAAGGCGCTGGGGCCGCGCCTTCCCGGGCCTGGGACGGAGGACTTCTGGGGCGCCGAGGTTGTTCCCTGGCTCACGGGGGACGACGAGGACGCTCCACTGCAGGGCACCTACATCGGCGCCCGTGGTGTCGGGAAGTGGTCGTTCGAGGACAACCCGGCCGGCACGCCCGATTACCCGTCGATGGCCGTCTACCTGGAGAGCGTTCACCGCACGCTGAACGTAGGGCCTGCGAACCTGATGGGCTCCAATGTGCCCGGCGTCGTGTGGGGCTGCCTGATCTGGGACCGTCCTCAGGGGTCCTGGCTGACGGATGCCGCGGAGCACTGGAGCCCGGTTCACTGACCAAAGCGGTCCCCGCCCGGATCCGGGCGGGGACCGTCAAGGATTACTTGCTACGGCTTGCTACGGCTTGGCCATCGTGCAGACCAGTGTGGCCTTGGACGGGTCACACGCCTTGAACCAGGCATTGCCCGGGTCGAGGGTGTAGGCGTCGCCGTCCAGAACCCGGAACGTCTTGATGAATGTCGGATCGGTGAACCCGAACTTGTTCATCGATCCGGAGTTGACCTTCAGCGACATCGACGACCGGCCGCAGTTTTCCGCGAACGTCGGGGCGTCGTAACGGGTGTCATCGAGCAGGTGTTCACTGCCGTCGTCGGTCTTGGCCGCAACGGTCTGGATGCACTCGCCGCCACCGTTCGCACCAGCGGTGTTCATCCCGCCGTTCACCTTGGGCGTGCCGGGGGATTGGTAGGTGGAAGAGAACGGGAACTCATCGCAGGAGATCCCTTCAGCGGCGCCTTCGGTGATCTCCGGGTGCAGGGCCGTCCAGGGGTGCTTGAGGAACGGCTTGCTGGGAACCCATCCGTCTGTGCGCTTGGACCGGGACTTGGAGCACATCACCTTTTCCCGGTTGTTATCAGTGTCATAGCCGGTCGCGTTTCGCTTCTGGGGCGGCAGATAGGTCAGTGGATCGGAGCGGTTCTTGCCGCTTCCCTTGACCTTCGACTTGTTCTGGATCAGCCAGGCATGCGCCGCGGCGGCCGGGTACTTGCCGGTGTTGAACTTGTACTGAGGGAAGTGCTGCGGCAGCACACAGCCGGGGTCGGCGCCGTTCGCCGTGACCTTGTCGCAGCGCACGTCGATGCGCGGAGAGCGGAACGGAGTGTGAAAGGTGTCGTCTTTCTTGCCCTCGGCCGGCTCGTAGTAGGTGTCGAACTGGCCGATGAACCAGACCGGGAGCCCCTTCGACAGGTCGATGTCCCGGGAACCGGTGGCGCTGTTGACCGAACCGTCCCACTTGTGGCTGGCCGTTCCCGTGGCCATGTGGGTGTCGACCGGCTGACTGTCGCCGCCGCCCTTCCAGCTCAGGTCGTTGTAGAAGTCGAAGTTCCTCACGTCCCTGCTGTCCACGGCTCCCTCGCAGGCAGCGCTGAAGCACATGGAGTCGATGTACGCATCCTCGCTTCCCGCACCGAGCAGCACCGACTCGTCATGCCCGGGGAAGTCGTTGAAGATGGGGTTGATCTGGATCCACGTCTTGATGTCGCCGTTCTTCGGGTCGGTCTTGACCTGGTAAGCGACCTCGAAGGATGCGTGATGCTCGGCGACCGGGACGCCGTTCCAGCTGTATGTCGCGGTGAAATCCAGGCCAAAGAACAGGCACGCCTCATTGCGTGTGATCAGCGACTTCTGCGCTTCGCCGTACAGAGAGGGCTGGCACCAGTCACCCTTGATGATCGGGTCCGGGTAGTCGGGCGCCCGGGTCTCGTCCCGCTGAGCGGCTTCCTTCGCTGCCTTACGGGTCCCCTCCAGCGAGCGTTCCTGCAGCGGGGTGACGGTCACCCTTGTGCCGCCGCTGTCGAAGGTTCGCGGCTCCCAGCCCTTCCACGCGATGTTCCCGTCGTCCGGGTGGGCAGGCGGCGGCTGCGGGGCATCTGTCAGCACCGGGTCCACGGAGGCCGTGTCGAGCACGGGGAGCTTGATGTCCACCTTCTGGGCGCGGTTGTAGTTCCGGTTCCCGGCGGTGAACCCGTAGTCCTTGATCGGTCCCACGTTGCCAGCCCGGTCCACGGTGCGTGTCTGCGTCAGGTGGTTGCCGTCGGCGGCCGGGGTCGCGGTGTAGGAGGCTTCGGGCGCCACGGCCCTGCCGGACCCGGTCGGCGTGGTGGTGCGTACGGATGACCAGCCGTAGTCCGCGGCGTCGTCCTCGTAGGGGTCGAGGCGGTACTGCACCTCGTACGGGGACGCGTCGCCAGTCGCGACGTCGAAGGTGCCCACGACGCCGGCGCCGCCGCCGCCCCAGTTCTCCGGGTAGGTGGCGGAGGTGATGGAGGCCGGCTCGCCGGGTGCGGTGGTGTCGACGACGAACTGGGTCCAGCCGGACCAGCTCAGGTTGTAATGGGTGCCGTCGTAGGGGTTGGTGCGGAACTTGTAGGTCTTGCCGTCCCGGAGCTGGCCGGCCGGTACGGTGACGGACGCCGGCGTGCCCGAGGCGACGAAGGCGGAGACGAGCAGCCCCTCACCCGCCGGTGTGGTGATCGGGGTGTTGGTGGCGGCGTCGTAGACCTGGAAGGTGCCGTTGACGGTGTCACCGTCCGGGTCGGTGAAGGTGTCCCGCAGGGTCGGGGTGGTGGTGTTCACCACCCAAACCCCCGCGTACGACCGGAACGGGCCGCCCGCCTGACGGTTCGTGCCGTCGGAGGGACGGTAGTTGTACGTCACCGACAGCTTGGGCTGGTTGGCCGTGGCGTTCGCGGAGTTGACCCGCTTCCACGCGTCGGTAGAGTCGGTGGCGGCGCGCAGGCCCATGTGACCGCGGGTGGCCTTGGCCGAGGCCCAGGTCTGCACGAGGGCGTCGACGTCGGCGTTGATCCAGCCGTCCGGCTGAGTGGCCGTGCAGGACGGGTTGCCCTTGGTCTCCGTGGAGGAGTGGTACTCCTGATTCCACGTGGGCTGGGACGTCCAGCGCGAGGACGTGGAGGGGGCGGTGGTGTCCCAGACGGTCCACTTCTGGGCGCTGCAGTCGGTGTTGCCGGAGTGGAAGTTGTACAGCGACAGGTTGGTGTCGACGATCAGCGCGTCCTGGATCGGTGTGGTGTTCCAGGTGATGAAGGAGCGTGCGGTGCGTGGGGTGCCGTTGGAGTTGGTGGTGCCGGGGTTGCCGAGGTCGAGTTCGACGTCGCTGGACCAGTCGACGGTCTCGCCCTGCTGCACGTAGGTGTCGAAGGTGTTGGTCAGCGCGGAGGTGGACGGGTCGACGGTCACCGGGTACCGGGTGCCCGGGTCGGCGAGGAAGCCGGCGTCCGGGGTGACGACCAGGTCGAGCTCACCGGCGCCCTTGTCGACGACCTCCATGGCGACACGGACCCGGTTGGTGTGCTCGCCGGACCTCTTGTCCACGGCGGAGTCCCACATCACCGGGGCCGGCATCACGGCGCGCTCGGCGCCGGTGGCGGCGTCGGTGAAGGTGACCGAGCCGTCCTTGTTCGCCTTCGCCTTCAGGCCCTTCGCTTTGACGGGCAGGGTGTAGGAGTAGGCGCCGGAGGGCCGCTCTCCGATCTCCACGAACTGCTCGAAACCGGTACGGGTGGCCTCGACGATGACATCGGCGCCGGGCACCGCGTTCTCGTAACGGGCGCGGGGACCGTCCAGCTCGGGCTCCGGCAGACCGCCCTTCCACCCCAGCGTCACCTGGTCGTCGCCGGCACCGAGGGTGACCAGGTCCCGGGCTGTGGCGTCCTGCGCGGCGCGCAGCGACTTGGGCGGCGTGCCGCCCTTGCCGCCCAGCCGCAGCCCGTTCGGATGTGCCTTGGCGGTGATGGTGCCGTCGGCGGCCTTGGTGAGGGTGGCGTCGACCTTCCGCCACGCGCCGTCCTGCCAGGTCCGCTCCGGACCGGCGGTCAGCTCGGAGGTCAGCGTGCCGTCCGGATTGGCCACCGTGTAGGTGGTCGCCGACGTCTCGTCGGTGACGACGGTCTTCTTCCCGGTCCGCTCAGCCTCGGCCAGCGCCCACGCCCGCGAGCCCTTGGCGTGCGCGGCGGCCCAGGCCCGGTCCGACGCCTCGATGTCCGCCTTCGAGGGTTCTACGCCGCCGACCGAGGATTCCCCGTCACCCGGGGTGGGGGCCGCGACGGCCTGCCCGGTCAGGGCGATACCGGCCTGCGCGGTCAGCAGCAGAGCGGCGATCGCCGCCATGTGTCCGAGGCGTCTGCGTCTTGGCGCTAAGCGGGATCTCTGGTGTTGTTGCACGATGCACCGCGTCCTTCCTATGGAACTCCTGTGCGAAAAAGGGCACGAGGAGGGACTCTAGGAAGGGAGACCCACTTGGTGAATGAACTTTCCAGCCGAGCATGATCACGCCAAAGTCGGCGGCGCTAGCGGCGGAGCTGCCAAGGGTCCGCCGCCTCAAACGTAAGTAGCATCACATGGCTCGGCTCTTCCCAACCCGCTGGTCGCCCAGGCTTTGCCCGCCCCGCCACCAACTCCGCCCGCACCTCCAAGGGCATCGCCGACCCGTAGAAGCGCTGCGGCGGCAGACCAAGCACAGGCCGGCCCGGCTTGCCGCCGGCCTATAGCGGCCGCACCCGGCCCTGTTCGGCTAAACCGCTCCGGGACATCGGCTCTCTGCACCGCGGCTGTAACCGCTTGGGTTCTTCCTGATCGGACGCCCAGCCGTCCTTCCACTGCACGGGCGCAGCCGCCCGAGCAGACAGCTGGCCGCGAGGGCAGCGACCGCGGTGACGACGATGGCCATTACGACCACCGCATCCCGATCGGAGCGGTGTCGACGCGGTGCGCGGGACCCGGCGCCCTCAGGCGCGGTCGTCAGGCGCGGTCGTCCGGGGCTTCCGGCTTCCGGCTTCCGGCTTCCGGCTTCCGGCGTCCGGCTTCCGGCTTCCGGCTTCCGGCTTCCGGCTTCCGGCTTCCGGGGAACGAGTCGGCTGTGGGGCGCTGCGCCACACGGCGCTTCACGCAGCGCCCAGGGCCCTCCGCGATCAAGGGATTAAGAGGGGCTGGCTCAACCAGCGGGCTTTCAGGGCCGGTTATGCGGAGACTGAGGTTCCTGATGGTGCGGCTGGGCTGTGTGATGATGCACGGATGATGACCGGCCCTGGGGAGGGACCGGGTGCGTGAGAAGGGACCGGGAGCGCATCGTGGGCAAGGGTGGGGCGTCCATACCGGACGAGGAGTGGGAGCGCTTCCTTCGGGAGGCCGAGGCCGGGACTCAGAGCGCGCCCGAGGAGCCGTCGGCGCGCGCCCGGATGGTGACGCGGCGGCTGCGGGAGGAGACCGGCCGGCCGGAGGGGTGGCGGACTCACCAACCGGCGCGGCGGCGACGGGGCATGGGCTGGTACGCGGTCGGTCTGCTGGTCGCGCTCGTCCTGCTGGTCGTGGCACTGGCTCCGGGGCGGGTGGCTGGATGGTTCGGAGGCGGAGGCGGAGGCGGCGAGAGGCCACCGCTCGCCGTGGAGTCGGAGCGTCCGGATCAGCCGCCGGCGACCGCGGCGGCGGCCCAACTGCCCACGGTGGAAGAGCCGTTCCGGGGGTCGCCCGCGGTGCGGTGGGGTGACGGGACGGCAGGGATCGGCCTGCCCGCGGCACGGGCGACCGGCTGGATGAGCAAGAAGCAGGTCGCGCAGGCCCTCGATCGGACCCGGGACTTCCTTGCCGCGTCCAGTCTGGATCCTGGTGTGCTGCGCGGGGAGCGGCCGCGGAAGGCGATCGCGTTGATCAATCCGCATCAGCAGGATGTCCAGGACTACCTGGCGACCGCGTTCCGCGCGCCCAGCCGGGAGAACGATCCTCTGCTGTTGTTCAGCCGTTTCGCGAAAACGAAGGTCCGGCCGGTCGGGGACGTGGTCAAGACACGAGGCCGGATCGCGTACCGGGAAGGCAAGCGCGGTGCGGTCGAGGTGACCACCGATGTCACGTACGTCTATCCGGTTGTACGCGCCGCAGAGGGAAGCGGTGAAGTCGCACGCACCATCGTGCGCCGCGAGGTCGTGATGAGCTGGGACGACCCGGCCAAGGTGGTCGTCGAGCCGGGGACGTTCTCCCTCGTCTCCTACAAGGTGGACACCACCAACGGTGGCTGCGACACCTTCACCGGCTTCTTCATCCCCGAGTTCAGCGCCGAGCGCGTGGCACAAGGCCCGGGGGACGGCTCCGAGGTCGACCCGTACGACCGGAGCACGTCGATGGACGCGCGTATGCGAGAGGCCGCCGAAGAGGGATGTGGGACCGCCACACGGTCGTGAGCGGTGATGGCGGTGGGTTCCCGAACGGTCTGCCTGACGGCACGTCAGATTGGAGGCCGTCGTCAGGCAGAGCCGTCAGGCAGGCTGTCACCGTCGCTGTCGCTGTCGCTGTCCCAGAGCACATGCAGGGTGGGCGGCTTGCGGAAGACCAGGCCGTGCGGCGTGGTGGGACGGTCCGGGTCGAGGCGCAGGGCGGGGAGGCGTTCGAGCAGGTGCTGGAGGGCGATGCGCGTCTCCAGGCGGGCGAGGTGCGCGGCGAGGCAGTAGTGCGCACCGTGTGCGAAGGCCAGTTGAAGACGCGCGTTCTCGCGGCGGGCGTCGAACCGGTCGGGGTCGGGGAAGACGGCCGGGTCGCGGTTGGCGCCCGTCAGGGAGACGGTGACCAGGTCACCCCGGCGGATCGTGGCCGCGCCCAGGACGGTGTCGCGGGTGGCGTAGCGGTCCACGACCGCCGCACCGGGTTCGAGGCGCAGCGATTCCTCTATCGCGCCGTCCAGCAGGTCGGCGTCGGCCCGGACAAGGGCGAGTTGGTCGGGGCGTTCCAGCAGGTGCAGTAGCGCATTGGTGATCATCGCCTCGGTGGTCTCGATGCCTCCGAACATCAGCACCGCGGCATTGGACGCCACCTCGGGCAGCGCCAGCCGCCCGGCGGCGGAGACCAGGAGCGAGGCGGCGTCCCGGTCCGCGACGGTGGCTTCCACGGCGGCCCGTAGCTGCGCGTAGGCCGCGGCGCCGGCGGGCCCCGTCTCATGTCCGGCGGTGATGTCCGAGACCGACCGCACGATGGAGTCGTACCAGGCCAGGACCGTGTCCGCGGTCGTGCCGACCAGCCCGAGCGCCTCGGTCACGACGGCGACCGCGAGCGGCCCGGCGAAAGCACGGCGCAGTTCGACGCTGCCCGCCGGTTCCAGTGCGCTGATGAGCCGGTCGGTCTCCCGCTCGATGAACGAGGCGAAGCCGTCGTGCACCTCTCGGGGGCGAAAGGGAGCCGTGAAGGGCTCGCGGTGGCGGGCGTGCTGGTCGCCGTCCAGGGACAGCATGCTCGGCCCGACGATCTGTGCGGTGGAGAACCGGGGATCGTCGACGGTGAAGATCGCGGCGTCCCGCATCACGTTCAGCGCGAGGTCCCGGCGGGTCACCAGCCAGCCGCCCAGTTCGGGCAGCCAGGACACGGGTTCATGCGCCCGGAGCAGCGCCAGTCGCGCATGCGGATCCCGGGCGAGTTCGGCGAGCGTGGTCGCGGCGCCGAGCGGAAAGGAGTCGATGACGCTCATCGCGAGGCTGGGCCGGGTTTCAGGAAACGGATCACAGCCCAGGCTAACAATCGGCCCGCAGGCACGTCGCCCGTCGGTACGTCGCCCGCAGGCACGTCACCCGCCGGCCACGACCCCATCCTTGACTACTCCCGGGCCGTCGCCGGAGCCCTTTTCTTCGTCCCCTCGGCCGACTTCCTCCAGCCCATCCCCGGCAAGCACCCGTCCGATTGACCCACGCCAATCGGACCAACCCACGTCAGAGGGGCCCCCGCGGTACGCGGAGAGCCCCCTCAGTTGCGGTCGGTCAGCCGGTCGCACCGTCACCCGCCGACGGACCGCCCGTTCCGTTCACGTGTCCGCGTCGGTAGGCGAACCAGGGCGTGGTCGCCCTGCACGACCTCGGCCTGGCCGCCGTATACGCCGACCGAGCCGCCGTCCTCCACGACGGCCGCACCGCGGCCGACGGACCGCCCGCCGAGGCCTTCGAGGCCGGCCTCCTCACCCGCGTCCACCGCCAGCCCGTCGAGGTCCTGCCCCACCCCCACCGGCGCACCGCTCGTCCTGCCGGAACGCGCTCCCTGACGGGCAGGATCCCGGATCACCAGCCGGGCTTCAGCGCAACGTCAGCCGGTAGGTGAGCGGCGATCGTCCGGTGATCAGGACGCGGACGCCGTCCGGTGTGAGCGAGCCGTTCATCCAGGAGTACCGCTCGCCCGCGTCCACCACCGGCGGCTGCTTGCCGCCCTTTCCGTTGCCCGGGCCGAAGGTGATGCGGTCGCCGCCGACGGTGTACGTGGCTTCCCCGGTCACCAGGTGGTACTTGTCCGGGGAGTCCTTGACCTCCTCCAAGCCGGCGCCGGCCAGGGTGCCGCCCCGGCGGAAGCAGAGCTCCAGGGCGAACGGGACCTCGGAACCGGCCAGTTGGACGTCCAGGGCCCAGGAGCCGTCCGCCGACTCCTTCACCACCACTTCGGTACGGAGGGTGCGGTACTCCTTCGGCCGGTGCGGGAAGTCCATCGCCGACCAGAAGCGGCCGTCGTCGGTGAGCGGGTAGAGGCCGTCGGGGCGGCGGTGCTGTGGCGGCAGGGGCTGGTGGAAGGCGGCCCGCACCTCGGCGGTGAGACGCCAACCGCCGTCCGTGCGCTCCAGGTTCTCCGCCCGGAAGTGACCGAGCGAGAAGAACTGCGGGGCCAGCCGGAGGGAGTCGAGAATCGCGGCTCCCTTGCGCATCTTGAAGAAGGTGGGGTTCGTGGACAGCCCGGACGAGATGGCGTGCAGGTCGGGGAAGTCGGTACCGCCGAAGATGCTCGCGGTACGGTCGCCACGCCGTACGCGGACCAGGGCGCAGGCGGTGTCGTGGTGCTCGAAGTCCGTGGGAAGATCGGCCACTTGGGGCAGTTTCCGGGCCAGCTCCGGTCGGTCCAGGACTTCAGCGAGCCGGTCGCCCAGCGGGGTCTCACCGAACGTCTGACCCGCTCCCCGTTCCCGCAGGAGCGCGGCCACCGCCGCGAACCGGCCGTCCCCGTCCCGGATCGCCAACTCCCGGTACTGGAGCCAGAACTCCGGCAGGTAGCGCAGGGTGGTCTGGTCCTGCCGACGTGAATGGACCATCTCCACCTCGCCGTTGGGCTCGATGACGGGGAGGGAGGCGTTCAGATTCTCCCGGACGTTCGCGTACAGGTCCGGGCGGTCGTGGAAGCGGGCGATCGTCAGCAGGGCCGGGTTCGACACGACCGCCGCGTAGGTGGGGCTGCGCTCGCTGTACTCTCCGCCGGGCAGCTGATCGATGCCCTCCGCGAGCCAGTCGTCGATGCGCCGCGGGTACGCCGGGTCGGGCCAGCGACGGTGGATACGGGCCAGTGCCGCGCACACCAGCCAGCGGTGGTTCGCGGTGTGCAGCCCGCCGGTGGCGAGCGCCGGTCCCGCCGCACGCAGGATCCGCTCAACGGTGGCTCGTAGCGCCCGGGTCGGCCCGTGACCGTCCTCGTCCAACAGGCTGTACGCCAGGTTCAGGTCGACGATCGAGAAGGCGGTGTCCGGCGGCGAGTGGGCCGCGCCCTGGTCCCAGAGTCCGTCGTCGAACTGCTCCTCGGCCAGCGTGTCCGCCAACTCGCCCAGCGGGCCGAGCAGTTCGCCGTCGTGGTGGTGCGCCGACTCTTCGTGCACGTAGACCGAGGTGAGGGTGCGCAGCGCGCGGGCGGAGGAGCGCGCCTTGCCCTGGTCGCGCAACTCGGTGAGGTAGGCGGCGTATCCGTCGAGGATCGACTCGGCGCGGGCGTCGGCGGCAGTGGTGAGGAAGGCGAGGAAGTCGGTGTCCAGCCGGTCCCCGTCCTCACCGACTCCCGTGGCGGCAGCGGCGGTTCCCTGCCCGACAGGGGCCGTCGCGGCGGCACTGGAGGCGAGAAAGGTTCTGCGGGCCATCATGCGGTCTCCTTGTCAAAAGCGGCGGACTCCTCCGGAGCGGCGTCGACGCGGGGGGACAACCGCACGTCGACCGCCGTCAGCGCCAGCGCCAACGGCCCCGGTGCCAGGAACGCCAACGGAAGCAGCATCCACGCACACAGCGCGGCCGCCGCCAGGGCGAGCAGGACGAGTCCGCTGCCACCCACGTCCCGTACGGAATCCCGGGCGGCCCCGCCCACCGCCGCCCGCCAGCCGGTGAGCGACTCGGGCCGGGCGCAGGCACGCAGGCCGATGACGGCGGCGTACGCGCCGATGCAGGCGGCGACGACCGCGAAGACCGGCGCGCCCGGCAGCCCACCCCGGGCCAGGGCCAGGTCCGCCAGCACCAGCAGCACGCCCGCCACGGAGAGCGCACCGGCGGCCAGGTCACCGACGCGCAACCGGCGCCGCAGCACGGCCAAGTACCGCCCCGCCGTCGCGGGTTGGTCCTCGCGTGCCCCGCGCAGGACCGCACACGCCGTGGACAGCGCGGCGGGCAGCGTGACGACCGGCAGCGACGCCACCGCCGTACACACGCCCACACTCAGCACATCCGCGAACAGCGTCATCCGCGGCCCGAAGATCTCGCCCGTCTCGCGGGCCTGGCCGCCGCTCACCCCTTGATCCCGGAGTTCGCCATGCCCTCGACCAGGAACCGCTGGAAGGCGAGGAAGAACAGCACGATCGGCAGCAGCGCGATCACCGACATCGCGAACATCGGACCGAAGGCCGACTGGCTGGAGGCGTCCACGAACTGCCTGAGTGCCAGCGTGAGCGTGAACTTCTCCGGCGAGAAGAGATAGATCAGCTGGGTGAAGAAGTCGTTCCAGGTCCAGATGAAGGTGAAGATCGCCGTAGTGATCAGCGCGGGCCGGGTCAGCGGCAGTATGACGAGGAAGAAGCTGCGGAACGGGCCGCAGCCGTCGATCCGTGCCGCCTCCTCCAGCTCGCGCGGCAGCCCGCGCATGAACTGCACGATGAGGAAGACGAAAAAGGCCTCCGTGGCAAGGAACTTGGGCAGGATCAGCGGCCAGTACGTGTTCACCATGCCGAGCTGGTTGAAGATGATGTACTGCGGGATCAGCACGGCGTGGTGCGGCAGCATGATCGTCGCGATCATGAACGCGAACAACGGCCCTCGGAAGCGGAACCGCAGCCGGGCGAAGGCGTAGGCGGCGAGAGAACACGACAGCACGTTGCCGATGACGGCGCCGCCCGCGATGAACAGCGAGTTCCCGAGCAGCCGCCATACGGAGACGTCGTTCACGCCGTCGAGGGCGGTCGTGTAGTTGGACCACTCCAGGCTGCTGGGCAGCAGGTCGAGGCTGGCGATCACCTCGTCGGCGGGCTTCAGTGAGGTCGCGAGGAGCCACGCCAGCGGATACAGCATCACCAGGAGCGCGGCGAGACAGCCGACGTGCAGGGCGACGCGCCGCCAGGCAACGGGCTTGCGTACAGCGGCAGTTGTGGCGGTTGAGGTGGTCATCGGTCCCCCTCGGAGGCGTAGAAGACCCAGGAGCGCGAGGTCCGGAACAGTACGGCGGTGACGGCGCCGATGACGATCAGCAGTGTCCAGGCCATCGCGGAGGCGTAGCCCATGTGGGAGGCGACGAAGCCGCGGTCGTAGAGGTAGAGCGTGTAGAAGAGCGTCGAGTCGGCGGGGCCTCCCTTGCCGGCGCTGACCGCGAACGCGGGGGTGAAGACCTGGAAGGCCTGGATGGTCTGGAGCACCAGGTTGAAGAAGATCACCGGGGACAGCATGGGCACGGTGATGGACAGGAACTGCCGCCACCGGCCGGCCCCGTCCACGGCGGCCGCTTCGTACAACTCCCCCGGGATCTGCTGGAGTCCGGCGAGGAAGATGACCATCGGCGCGCCGAACTGCCACACCGTCAGCAGCGCGACGGCGAACAGCGCCCAGCCGGGTTGGTTGACCCAACCACCCGTCCCGAGCAGGTTGTCGACTGTGCCGCCGTCGTTGAAGACCGCTCGCCACACGAGGGCGATGGACATGGAGGCGCCGAGCAGGGAGGGCGCGTAGAAGGCCGAGCGGTAGAAGCCCCGGCCGCGCCGCATGGACTTCAGGGCGAGCGCGACGACCAGGGCGAGGCCGAGCTGGAGGGGCACAGCGATGACGACATACGTGAGGGTCGCGACCACCGAGCGCCAGTAGCGCGGGTCCTCGGTGAACATCTGTGTGTAGTTGCGCAGGCCCACCCACTGGGGCGGGTTGAACAAGTCGTAGTCGGTGAAGGAGAGATAGAGCGACACGGCCATCGGGAGCAGGGTCAGCACGGACGCGCCGAGGACCCACGGGGAGAGAAACACCCAGGCGGCGCCCTCCCGTTGGCGCTTGGACGGCTTCGCGGGGGCGGCCTTCGCGGCACGCGCGGGAGCCGGTACCTCTGTGGTGGTCATGACCTCAGCTCCGCCTTCGCCTCGGTGACGTAGTCCTCGGCCGCCTCACGGGGCGACATCCGCTCGAACGACACCTGGTCGTAGTCGCGCTGGAAGGTGGTCTGCAGGGCACTGTCGCCCGAAGGGGGCGCCTGGGGCGGGTCGTTGAGGTCGCCGTCCAGGGATGCCTGGAAGTCGGCGACCGTCTTGTCGAAGTCCTTCAGCTCGGGCGCGAGGTCCTCACGGATGGTCTCGTTGACGGGGATGCCGCGGGTGGCGCCCAGGATCTTCGCGGCGTCGGGGTCGTTCAGCATGAAGTCGATGAGCCGGGCCGACTCCTTCGGATGGCCGGAGCTGTCCGCGATGCCCATGAACATCGACGGCTTGAAGTACTGGCCGGGCGTGCCGTCCTCGCCGGACGGCATGGGGCCGAGGGTGACTCCGGTCGGGACGAGGGCCAGGAAGCCGCTGGACGGCGCGTCCCAGTTGTTGTCCGAGAGGGCCCTGCCGCCGCGCCCGAGCGGGGTGTTCTCGACGGTGCCGTCGAGCTGGGTGGTCTCCTCCGCCGGTGAGACGGCCCCCTCCCGGCGCAGTCGGTCGGTAAACGTCCAGTAGCGCGTCAAGTCGTCGGCGGTGAAGCCGAGTTTCCCGTCCTTGGTGTACAGGGACTTGCCCTGGCCGCGCAGCCAGACCTCGAAGGCGTCCTCGCTCCATCCCGGATCGGTGCCGCCGGGCTTGCCCGTCCTCTCGGCGAGGGCGCGCATGGAGTCGGCCCAGTCGCTCCAGGTCCAGCCCTCACGGGGCAGCTCGACTCCGGCGTCCTTCCACTGCTTCGTGTCGTACACGATGGTCTCGGTGCCGCGCGCCTGCGGGACCGCGTACTGCTTGTCGTCCACCACGCCCGTGGCCAGCAGCCCCGCGTCGATGTCCGCCGTGCTCAGCGTGGACCGCTGTTTCGCGAGGTCCAGCAGCACGCCCCCGGACGCGTACTGGTCGATCATGCGGTAGTCGAGCTGCATCACGTCGGGGGCGTCGCCGCCGGCCGCCTGGGTGGCCAACTTCTGCTTGTAGGCGTCGTATCCGGAGAACGACGTCTGTACGTCGACACCGGGGTTCCGTTCCTCGAAGAGCGCGACGGCCTCCTCGGTGCGTGCCGCCCGGTCCGGGTTGCCCCACCAGGTATAACGCAACACGACCTTGCCACCACCGCTCGATTCGCCGGATCCTGAGCAGCCGGTGAGCACCGCACAGAGTGCGAGCACCGTGGCCGTCGCGCAGGACCTCCTTGTCCTGTTTCCGGGCATGCGTTGGGTCACCTCTCCCAGCTAGAAAGCGCTTGCACCCACCACGGACCCTAGGTAACGTCCGGATGTCAGAACAAGACCCCTGCAGCGATAAACGGAAGGAACCCGACCGCCAACCTAGCTCTCGGCGGACGGATCCCGATCCTCACCGACTCCCGGTGGGCCGGGGTGACGGCCTCGCGTTGTGCGGGAGACGGTGTGAGCGGTCGCGACGCGGCGGAGGTTTCTCGCCGTGCACGGTGTCGGGCGTCAGCCGCCTTCGCTGTGGCCGACCGCCCTCGGGCGGGCCGTCGGCATCCACGGCTGGGACGCGTGACGCCCGACGCCCGCTCCCCCGTGGTCCGTCGGCGCGGCCCTTGTCATCCTCTGTGATCCGCAAGCGAACGGAGAGACTCCATGACTCCCGACACCGCAACCGCACGCCGCCGCTGTGCCGTGGTGGGCCTGGGCGCCCGCGCCCGGCTGTTCACCGAGGCGCTGTCCGGTCCTCACTCCGACCGGATCGACCTGGTGGGATTCTGCGATGTCAACGCGCACCGGATGTCCGTCCACAACGACTGGCTCGCGGCCGACCACCCGGGCCGAGAACCCGTACCGGCGTACGCGGCCGAGGACTTCGACCTGATGCTGCGCCGCGAACGCGTGGACCTGGTCGTGGTGTGCAGCGTCGACCGCACTCACGACCACTACATCGTGCGCGCCCTGGAGGCGGGCTGTGACGTGGTCACCGAGAAGCCGATGACCACCGACGCCGAGCGGGCCCGCCGCATCCTGGACGCCCGGCAGCGGTCCGGCCACGAGGTGCGGGTCGCCTTCAACTACCGCTACAACCCGGTGCATTCGGCCGTACGGGAACTCATCGCGGCCGGTGAGATCGGCGAGGTCGGCTCGGTGCACTTCGAGTGGCTGCTCGATCTGCGGCACGGCGCCGACTACTTCCGGCGCTGGCACCGGGACAAGGCCAACTCCGGCGGCCTCATGGTCCACAAGGCCACTCACCACTTCGACCTGGTGAACTGGTGGCTCGGTACACAGCCGGAGACGGTCTACGCACAGGGTGGATTGCTCTTTTACGGTGACGAGGCAGGGCAGCGACGCGGCCTCGCCCGCCCCTACGATCGGGCTCACGGCTCGCCCGCCGCCGATGGCGATCCCTTCGCCGTACGCCTGGCCGACTCCCCCGTGCTCAGCGCGCTGTATCTCGATGCCGAGGGGGAGGACGGCTACCACCGGGACCAGAACGTATTCGGCCCCGGCGTGACCATCGAGGACGACATGGCGGTACTCGTGCGGTACGCGTCCGGTGCCTCACTGACGTACCACCTCACCGCGTACGCCCCCTGGGAGGGCTACCGCGTCTGTTTCAACGGCAGCGAGGGGCGGCTCGAACTGCTCGTCGAGGAGACGACGTGGGTCCGGCCGGACGTCGAGCCCGGGGGTGCCGCCGGCCCGGTCATGCACGGCTCCGCCGTCGGCGAGGAGGCCGGGCGCACCGAGCTGCTGCTGCGCCGCTTCTGGGAACGGCCGCGTGAGGTGAAGGTGGCGAGCGGGGAAGGTGGCCACGGGGGCGGGGACGTCCGGATGCTGGCAGATCTGTTCGGGACGCTGACGGGCTCGGACACGGGGGCGGATGCGTTGGGGCGGGCGGCGGACGCGGTCGATGGGGCGCGGTCGCTGGTCACCGGTCTCGCGGCCAACGAGTCGTTCGAGACGGGGTTGCCGGTTCGGGTGCGGGATGTGCTGGACGTCTGAGGTCGCCGGGCCGCGGGCGGCATCACCAAGTGAGGGCGCCCGTCACCTGGTCCTTACGTGACTGAGCCCTCGTCGACCAACCGGACGCTGTGGGCGAACCCTGGCAGCAGTGCGGCGTGCTGGCCGACGCTGCCGGACCCCACGGTATGCGCTGGGGGATGTGACACTTCTCCGCAGAGTGTCACATCCCCTGACCGGCTACCCGGCCGGAGAGGATTCGCCCACGGCTTCCGGCCAACCGGCGGGGGCTCAGCGCCCGCTGTCCGGGCACCCTACGCATCGGGCGCATCGCGTCCTTTCATGGCAGCTCTCCCCGGCTCCGGGCGTTGGCCAGCGCCACGCCCGCCGACAGCCTCTCCGCCGCGGTAGCAGGCCGCAGAGGACCGTGCGCGTCCCACTCCCGCCCACCGCCGGGCGGCTTGAGCTGCCAGTACGGGCCGATGCGGTCGACGACCCGGCCGACCTTGCGCGTCGCCTCGTCCCATACGAGATCACCGATCTCCGGTGTGTACCCGTTCATGCGCACCCCCGCTGGACCACGTCGGCCAGCCGCAGCGCGACATCCGCGCGCACCCGGCCGAGGGCGATCAGGTTCAGTGAGGGCGGCGCCGTATCCGCCCTCAGCGACGGCAGCACGATCCCCGCCGCCGTCAGTGCTTCCCTCAGAGTGTCGACCGCCGCCGTGACACCCGTGGTACTCGGCTCTTGCTGTGCTGTTGCCATGAATTCAGCGTCGTGGGAAGCAAGCTGAGAGGGTCGGCGCAGGATCTTGGAGAACTGGCACGCGGAACTGTGGCTCGACGACGCCGACAGCGTCTCGACCCACCTGACAGCACGCCCGTCAGGGCACGCATACGATCACGACGTGGCCCTCTTCCTCATCTGCCGGAGCACACCGCTCGCCCCGATGGAGGCCTGGCGGCGGCTCACCGCCTGGGAGCGGCACGCGGAAGTGGTGCCGCTGACGCGGGTCGGGGTCGTCACGGGGCCGCCCACCCAGGAGGGGACCGTGTTCGTGGCCCGGTCCGGCGTGGGGCCGGTGGCGTTCGACGACCCCATGGAGGTGGTCGTCTGGCGGCCCCCTCAAGGCGAGGGCTCCGGGATGTGTCGGCTCGTCAAGCGGGGCATGTTCGTCATGGGGTGGGCCGAGATCGAGGTGCATCCGGTTCCGGTCGTGGGCGGAGGCTCGCGGGTGGTGTGGCGGGAGGAGTTGGCCGTGCGGGTGCTGCCCCGGCTGGTCGATCCCCTGTTGAAGCGGGCGGCTCGGTGGATGTTCGGGCGAGCCGTGGATCGATTGTTGCTGCGTCCCTGAAGGCCTCGGGAGCCGAGCCGGAAACCCCCGGGCAGCGCGTCGTACTTCAAGAACGCCTCCCGGCGACTCGGGACGAAGCGCCATTCCGACAGCACCAGCCGCAGCTCGGCCTCGATGCGCTTCAGAAACAATTGGAGTGGCCTGGGCCCAAGTTGCGAGACTTGGACTCATGAGCGACATGGAGCGGTTCCGTCGGGCGGTCGTGGAGTGGGCGGCCGGCGGCGCCGACGCGGCGGCGGCTGCCGTGGCCGCACAGGAACTGGCGGTCGGCGTCGGCGTGCGTACGGTCGTGCTCGTCGAAGGGGGCAGTGATCAGGTCGCGCTGGAAGCACTGGCCGCGCGTCGAGGCCGCGACCTCGACGCGGAGGGCGTCTCGGTCGTGCCGCTCGGGGGTGCGACGAGTGTCGGAAGGTTCGTGGATCTGTGCGGTCCTCAGGGGCTCGACGTGCGGCTGGCGGGCCTGTGCGACGCCGGTGAGGAGCGCTTCTTCCGGCGTGCTCTCGAGCGGGCCGGCCTCGGCTCCGATCTCACGCGCGACGGACTGGAACCACTCGGTTTCTACATGTGCGACGCGGACCTGGAGGACGAGTTGATCCGCTCCCTCGGCGCCGCCGCCGTGCAGCGAGTCATCGTCGCTCAGGGCGAGTTGCGCCCCTTCCGGACCTTCCAGAACCAGCCCGCCCAACGCGAACGCACCCTCGAGCAACAGCTCCGCCGCTTCATGGGTACCCACAGTGGCCGCAAGGCCCAATACGCCCACTCACTCGTCGAGAACCTGGACCTCACCCGGACACCACGGCCTTTGGACCGCCTGCTCGCGCACGTCTGACGTATCCCGGTCTCGATCCTGACCCCGGCCCGGACCCTCGACGACGTGCGAGATCAGCGAGTGGCGTCCAGCCGACGCCGGTACCGGACGCCAGGGCGCCCGTCGATCGTGATGTCCCCCACCGGGGTGAACCCGTTCCGTGCGAGCACGGTCCTGGACGCCGGGTTGTCGAGGGTGGTGACCGCTCTGAGTGCGGAGAGGCGGTAGGTCGCGGCGGCGAGGCGGCACGCCTCCGCGACCGCGGCGGTCGCGACACCCCGGCCCGTGGCGCGCTCGCCGATCCGGTAGCCGAGTTCGGCGCCGTCCTCGTCGACGTCGATGAGGTTGACACGGCCGATCAGGTCCCCGTGCTCGTCCAGGACGACATGGAAGTGGCAGACGCCGGCGTCCTGTTCGGCGAGGCGGGCGAGGAGGAGGGAAGCGAACTCGTCGAAGTACGCGTCGCCCCGGTCCGGCACGGACCGCGCGAAGTACTCCCGGTTCCGCTGCTCGAAAGCCAGCAGGGCAGGCGCGTGGTCGTCCCGGAGCCTCTCCAGCCTCAACATGCCCGGCATCATACGTAACGGTGATCGCGCCTGGATGCCCAGCGTCAGGCCACCGACCCGATCCGTCCCACCGGCGCCGACGTCGCCCCCGTAGCCGACGTCACGTCATGGTGAATCGGCGTGTGCGCCCCGGTCAGCGAAACCCCGCTCCCCCCACGCCGGTTGGCGACGATCTCCGAAGCGATGGACAAGGCCGTCTCCTCGGGCGTACGCGCCCCGAGGTCCAGCCCGATCGGGGACCGGAGCCGGGCCAACTCCAGTTCGGTGACGCCGACTTCGCGCAGCCGATCATTGCGGTCCAGATGCGTGCGGCGGGAGCCCATCGCGCCGACGTACGCGACCGGCAGCCGGAGGGCCAGCCGCAGCAGTGGCACGTCGAACTTGGCGTCGTGGGTCAGGACGCACAGGACGGTCCGTCCATCGACCCGCGTGCGCTCCAGGTACTTGTGCGGCCACTCGACGGCGATCTCGTCCGCGTCCGGGAAGCGGGCCGCCGTCGCGAACACGGGGCGCGCGTCGCACACCGTCACGCGGTAGCCGAGGAACTTGCCGATGCGGACCAGTGCCGACGCGAAGTCGATCGCGCCGAACACGATCATGCGGGGCGGCGGGACCGACGACTCGACCAGAACCGTGAGCGGTGCTCCGCAGCGAGAGCCCTGCTCGCCGATCTCCAGGGTGCCGGTGCGGCCGGCGTCCAGGAAGGCGCGCGCCTCGGCCGCCACCGTGCGGTCCAGTTCGGGGTGCGCGCGGAATCCGCCCTCGTACGGGCCGTCGTACGCGTCCTCGTACGAGCCCTCGGGGCGTACGAGCAGGGCGCGGCCCAGCAGTTCGCCCGGCCCGGAGACGATGCGCGCGACCGCCGCCGCCTCCCCGCGGGCGGCGGCGGACAGCGCCGACGCGAGCACTTCCCGGGCGGGCGCCGACGCGCGTACCGGTGTCACCAGGATGTCGATGATTCCGCCGCACGTCAGGCCCACCGCGAAGGCGTCCTCGTCGCTGTACCCGAAGCGTTCGAGGACCGACTCACCGTCCACCAACGCCTGTTGGCACAGCTCGTACACCGCGCCCTCCACGCAGCCGCCGGAGACCGAGCCGATCGCCGTGCCGTCGGCGTCCACCGCGAGGGCGGCGCCCGGCCGGCGGGGCGCGCTGCCGCCGACGGCCACCACGGTGGCCACGGCGAAGTCGCGTCCCTGCTCGACCCACCGGTGCAGTTCTTCGGCGATGTCCAGCATCTCTCGGTCTCCTGACAGCGGTTGGGCGGAGGGCTTCAGCAAAGCAGGTTCGACAAGGCGTCTAGTGGACGCCCATCCAGCTCTCGATCGGGTTCAGGGCGAAGAAGACGAGGAAGATCGCCGCGAGGCCCCACATGAACGCCCCGATCTCCCGGGCCTTGCCCTGGGCGACCTTGACGGCGACGTAGCTGATGACTCCGGCCGCGACACCCGCGGTGATGGAGTACGTGAACGGCATGATCACGACGGTCAGGAAGACCGGGATCGCGGTGGCGCGGTCCGCCCAGTCCACGTGCCGGGCGTTCGTCATCATCATGGCGCCGATGACGACCAGGGCCGCCGCCGCGACCTCGCCCGGGACGATCGCCGTCAGCGGGGTGAAGAAGAGGCAGGCCGCGAAGAACAGGCCGGTGACGACCGACGAGAGGCCCGTACGGGCTCCTTCGCCCACGCCCGTCGCGGACTCCACGAACACCGTCTGGCCGGAGGCGCCCGAGACGCCGCCGATCGCGCCGCCCGCGCCGTCGATGAACAGGGCCTTGGACAGGCCCGGCATACGGCCCTTCTCGTCGGCCAGCTTGGCCTCGGTGCCGACGCCGATGATGGTGGCCATCGCGTCGAAGAAGCCCGCCAGGACGAGCGTGAAGACGATCATCCCGACCGTCATCGCGCCGACCTGGCCCCAGCCGCCGAACTCGACGTCGCCGAAGATCGAGAAGTCCGGCATGGACACCGCGCTGCCGTGCAGCTCGGGTGCGCCGCTCGCCCACTGCTTGGGGTTGACGACGTCAAGGGCGTTGAGGACCACGGCCAGTACGGTGCCGCCGACGATGCCGAGCAGGATCGCCCCGGGGACGCCGCGCGCCTGGAGCATGAAGATCGCGAGCAGGGTCGCCGCGAACAGCAGGACCGGCCAGCCGGCGAGTTCACCGGCCGGGCCGAGCGAGACCGGGGTCGCCTTGCCCCGGTGGACGAAGCCCGCCTTGTAGAAGCCGATCAGGGCGATGAACAGGCCGATGCCCATGGTGATCGCGTGCTTCAGCGCCAGCGGGATCGCGTTCATGATCATCTCGCGCAGCCCGGTGACCACGAGCAGCATGATCACGACGCCGTACATCACGCACATGCCCATCGCCTGCGGCCAGGTCATCTGGGGCGCGACCTGTGAGGACAGGACGCCGGAGACGGAGAGTCCGGCGGCGAGGGCGAGCGGCACCTTGCCGAAGAAGCCCATCAGGAGCGTGGTGAAGGCCGCCGCGAACGCGGTCGCGGTGATCAGGGCGTTCTGGCCGAGCGTGTTCCCCGCCGCGTCCCTGCCGGACAGGATGAGCGGGTTGAGCAGCAGGATGTACGCCATCGCCATGAACGTCGTGACACCGCCGCGCACCTCACGCGCGACCGAGCTTCCTCGCCGGGATATGTGAAAGTAGCGGTCGAGCCAAGACCGGCCGGCCGGGACGCGGCTACCCGCGCCCGCGTCCGCCGCGACGGTCTTCGGCTCCAGTGACTGCTGGGTCATGTGGGCCTTCTCCCAAGGTTCAAAGGGGTTTGGGAAGGTGCTTCGGCCGCACGACCCGGGGGACGGCCCGAGACGAACGATCAGGAATCCGAGGGCGGGAGAGACGGAGTTCCTCCAGGAAGAACCCAGGAAGAACCCAGGAGGAATCCAGGAGCAATCCAGGAAGAGACCTCTCTCCCGGCCCCCGGAGCTTCTACGCCATGCCGGTCAGGTGTTCAGGCCGTACCGGCGTCCGGTTGAGCTCCAAGCCCGTCGCGTTCCGGATCGCCGCGAGGACGGCCGGAGTCGACGACAGGGTCGGGGCCTCACCGACGCCACGGAGCCCGTACGGGGCGTGGTCGTCGGCGAGTTCGAGCACGTCGACGGGGATGGTCGGCGTGTCGAGGATGGTGGGGATCAGGTAGTCCGTGAAGGAGGGGTTCTTCACCTTCGCCGTCTTCGGGTCGACGATGATCTCCTCCATGACCGCCATGCCCAGGCCCTGGGTCGTACCGCCCTGGATCTGGCCGATGACGGACAGCGGGTTGAGCGCCTTGCCGACGTCCTGGGCGCAGGCCAGCTCGATGACCTTCACCAGGCCGAGCTCGGTGTCCACCTCGACGACGGCGCGGTGCGCGGCGAACGAGTACTGGACGTGCCCGAAGCCCTGCCCCGTACGGATGTCGAAGGCCTCGGTCGGCCGGTGCCGCCACTCCGCCTCGACCTCGACGGACTCCTGCTCGAGTACGTCCACCAGGTCGGCCAGCACCTCGCCGCCGTCGGTGACGACCTTGCCGCCCTCCAGGAGCAGCTCGGCGGTGGCCCAGGCGGGGTGGTACGTACCGAACTTGCGGCGCCCGATCTCCAGGACCTTCTCACGGACGAGCTCGCAGGAGTTCCTGACGGCGCCACCGGTGACGTACGTCTGGCGCGACGCCGAGGTCGAACCGGCGGACCCCACCTGTGTGTCGGCCGGGCGGATCGTCACCTGGGTGACGCCCAGCTCGGTGCGGGCGATCTGCGCGTGGACGGTGACGCCGCCCTGGCCGACCTCCGCCATCGCGGTGTGGACGGTCGCGACGGGCTCGCCGCCCACAACCTCCATACGGACACGGGCAGTTGAGTAGTCGTCGAAGCCCTCGGAGAAGCCGACGTTCTTGATGCCGACCGCGTAGCCGACGCCGCGTACGACGCCCTCGCCGTGTGTGGTGTTGGAGAGGCCGCCCGGCAGTTGGCGGACGTCCGCCGCCTCGCCGGCGAGGAGCCACTGCTGCTCCGGCGGCATCGGCATCGCCTTGACTCGGCGCAGGAGTTCGGCGACGGGGGCCGGGGAGTCGACGGCCTGGCCGGTCGGCAGGAGCGTGCCCTGCTCCATCGCGTTGAGCTGACGGAACTCGACCCGGTCCATGCCCACCTTGTCGGCGAGCTTGTCCATCTGGGCCTCGTACGCGAAGCACGCCTGGACCGCGCCGAAGCCGCGCATCGCGCCGCAGGGCGGGTTGTTGGAGTAGAGGGCGATCGCCTCGATGTCGACGTCTTCGACCACGTACGGGCCGACCGACAGGGACGCCGCGTTGCCGACGACCGCCGGGGACGCGGAGGCGTACGCTCCGCCGTCCAGGACGATGCGGCACTTCATGTGGGTGAGCTTGCCGTCCTTGGTCGCCCCGTGCTCGTAGTGGAGCTTCGCGGGGTGGCGGTGGACGTGTCCGAAGAAGGACTCGAAGCGGTTGTAGACGATCTTGACCGGTTTGCCGGTGCGCAGTGCCAGCAGGCAGGCGTGGATCTGCATCGACAGGTCCTCGCGGCCGCCGAACGCACCGCCGACACCCGAGAGGGTCATACGGACCTTGTCCTCGGGCAGCCCGAGGACGGGGGCGATCTGGCGCAGGTCGGAGTGGAGCCACTGGGTGGCGATGTAGAGGTCGACGCCGCCGTCCTCGGCGGGGACGGCCAGACCGGACTCCGGGCCGAGGAAGGCCTGGTCCTGCATGCCGAAGGTGTACTCGCCCTTGACGACGAAGTCGGCCCTCTTGGCGGCCTCGTCGGCGTCGCCGCGGATGACCGGCTGACGATGCAGGATGTTCGGGTGCGGGACGTGGCCGAAGTGGTGGTCGGTGCGGCCCTCGTGGATCAGCGGCGCGTCCGGCGCGGTGGCGCTCGCCTCGTCGGTGACGACCGGCAGCTCGCGGTACTCGACCTTGATCTTGGCGGCGGCGCGGCGCGCGGTCTCGGGGTGGTCGGCGGCCACGATCGCGACGGGTTCGCCGTGGTGGCGGACCCGGCCGTGGGCGAGTACGGGGGTGTCCTGGATCTCCAGGCCGTAGTTCTTCACGTCGGTCGGCAGGTCGTCGTAGGTCATGACGGCGTAGACGCCGGCCTGTGCGAGGGCCTCGGAGGTGTCGATCGACACGATCTCCGCGTGGGCCACCGGGGAGCGCAGGATCTGGCCCCACAGCATGTCCTCGTGCCACATGTCGGACGAGTACGCGAACTCGCCGGTGACCTTGAGCGTGCCGTCCGGGCGGAGCGTGGACTCGCCGATGCCGCCCTTTGTCTGCGAACCCTGGGTGACCTTGGTCGGAGTGCCGACAGGGGCGCTGTTGCTGGGCATGTCAGACCGCCTCTCCCTGTCGGGCGGCCGCCAGGCGTACCGCGTCCATGATCTTCTCGTAGCCGGTGCAGCGGCAGAGGTTGCCCGACAGCGCCTCGCGGATGTCCGCGTCGGTGGGCGTCGGGTTGCGCTCCAGCATCTCGTCGGCCGCGACCAGCAGGCCGGGGGTGCAGAAGCCGCACTGGACGGCGCCGGCGTCGATGAACGCCTGCTGGATCGGGGCGAGTTCGGTGCCCTCGCCGGTCTGGGAGTCCTGGGGCCCGGCCTGCCACTGCCTGGCCGCGTCGAGCGGCGTCCCGGACGCACCGGCCGTACCGGCCGTACCGCAGGCGCCTGTCGCGCAACTCCCGTGCTCCGTACGCTGCTTGGCGTAGTCCGCCAGCCCCTCCACCGTGACGACCTCGCGCCCCTCGACCTGACCGGCAGCGACCAGACAGGAACACACCGGCACGCCGTCGAGCCGTACGGTGCACGACCCGCACTCGCCCTGCTCGCAGGCGTTCTTCGAACCGGGCAGGCCCATGCGCTCCCTCAGCACGTACAGCAGGGACTCGCCCTCCCACACGTCGTCGGCTTCCTGCGGACGCCCGTTGACCGTGAAATTGACGCGCATTACGCGACTCCCTCCGTGACGGCGGCGGTGCCGCGGTACGACTCCCAGGTCCAGGTCAGGGTGCGGCGGGCCATGATGCCGACCGCGTGGCGGCGGTAGCTCGCCGTGCCCCGGACGTCGTCGATCGGGTTGCAGGCGGCGGCGCAGAGGTCCGCGAACTGTTTGGCGACCGACGGGGTGATGATCTTGCCGTTGTCCCAGAAGCCGCCCTCGTCCAGCGCCGCGTTCAGGAACTCCTCGGCGGTCTTGGCGCGGACCGGGGTGGGCGCGGCCGAGCCGATGCCCGTGCGGACCGTGCGGGTCTCCGGGTGCAGGGCCAGGCCGAAGGCGCACACCGCGATCACCATCGCGTTGCGGGTGCCGACCTTCGAGAACTGCTGCGGGCCGTCGGCCTTCTTGATGTGTACGGCCCTGATCAGCTCGTCGGCCGCGAGCGCGTTGCGCTTCACTCCGGTGTAGAACTCGTCGATCGGGATGAGCCGGGAGCCCCGTACGGACTCGGCCTCGACCTCGGCACCCGCCGCGAGCAGCGCCGGATGGGCGTCTCCGGCCGGGGAGGCGGTCCCGAGGTTGCCGCCGACGCCGCCGCGGTTGCGGATCTGCGGGGAGGCCACGGTGTGCGAGGCCAGGGCCAGGCCGGGCAGTTCGCCGCGCAGGTGCTCCATGATCTGGGTGTACGGGACCGAGGCGCCCAGGCGGACGGAGTCCTCGCCGACCTCCCACTCGCTCAACTCGCCGAGGCGGTTCAGGTCGAGGAGGTACTCGGGCCGACGGTGGTCGAAGTTGATCTCGACCATCACGTCGGTGCCACCCGCAATCGGCACAGCGGTGGGGTGCTCGGCCTTGGCGGCGAGCGCCTCCTCCCAACTGGCTGGGCGAAGGAAGTCCATGACCGGCTCTCTTCTTCGTCTCGTGGGTCGTTCTGTTCAAGCCAGATCGTGTGCGGCGGGCCCGGCTCGTTCATGATTTGTTCACGTGGAATGAGCTCAGTACACAGCGCCGCCGCACGCCGGGGTCAGTCACCGAAACCATGAAGGAGTTGGCTGGCCAGGGCGTCCATCTTGTAGATTCATATGAATGGAGGTCACCAGTAACCTCCCCGCTTTGCTCTGGAAACACCACGAACAGCCTCGGGAAACCCGAGGACCCGCGCACCGGGTTCTCACCCCCGGATCCACCCGGCTCCCGCGAGATCCATCGTAGATTTCGAGACAAGAACGGCGGCGACGAGAATGCGCCTGCGCGCACTGCTGGACACCGACGCGCTGGGCCTGCGGCTGCTCGGCGGCGAGGACGAGCTGGACCGCACCGTACGCGGTGTGATGACCACGGACCTGCGCGACCCCAGTCGCTATCTCTCAGGCGGCGAGCTGGTCCTCACCGGGCTCGCCTGGCGTCGCGACGCCGCCGACTCCGAGCCTTTCGTACGGATCCTGGTGGGCGCCGGAGTCACGGCGCTGGCCGCCGGCGAGGCCGAGCTGGGCGCGGTCCCGCAGGACCTGGTGGTGGCCTGCGCCCGGCACCGGCTGCCGCTGTTCGCCGTCAACGAGTCGGTGGCCTTCGCGACGATCACCGAGCATGTCGTACGGCAGGTCTCGGGCGAGCGGGCCGGAGACCTGGCGGCCGTGGTGGACCGGCACCGCCGCATGATGACCTCGGGGCCCGCGGGCGGCGGCCCGGACGTGGTACTGGACCTGCTCGGCTCCGACCTGGACCTACGGGCGTGGGTACTCTCCCCCGCCGGACGCCTCATCGCCGGCTCGAACCTCTCCGAACGCGCCGAGCCGGGCCTGCCCCCCGACGTGTGCGCGGCGCTGGCCGCCGAGCATCTGGCGGCGGTACGCACCGGGCGGCGCGGACCGTACCGGGTCGCCCTGGGCGGCACGACGTACTCGCTGTTCCCGATCCGCAGCGGCGTGCGAGGGGCGGCGGGTACGGCGGGCTCGCGCGACGTGCGCGAGACGGTGCTGGCGGACTGGGTGCTCGCGGTCGATGCGGACGCCGGGGACTGGCCGGCGGAGCGGCTCGACCTGCTGGAGGGCGTGACGCAGCTGATCGCGGTGGAACGGGAACGGCGGGACGCGTCGCGCACCGTGCGGCGGCGACTCGCGCAGGAGGTCCTCGAACTGGTGCAGACCGGCGCCGCGCCCACCGAGATCGCGGCGCGGCTGCGGGTCGCGGCGCCCGTGCTGCTGCCGGGTCTCGGCGCGGCTCCGCACTGGCAGGTGGTGGTCGCCCGCGTCGAGTGGGACGGCGGAGAGATCGAAGGCGGGCCGGTGGCCCAGGCGCTGCTCGAGGAGATCCTCGTCGACCCACTGTCGTCGGGCCCCGAGCCGTCCGACCGGATCGCGGTCGCCCACACGGGCGACGAGGCCATCGCGCTCGTACCGCTCCCGGCGGTGTCCACGGGGCACGACGACTCGGAGGCCGGGGTGCTCGCCGACACGCTCCTGGAGGCCGTACGCGCGCCGCTGACCGCGGGCCTGGGCGACGACGGGCGGCTCACGCTCGGCGTCAGCGCCGCCGTGCACTCGGCGGAGGGGCTGCGCGGCGCCCTGGAGGAGGCCCGGCACGCGCGCCGGGTCGCCGCGGCCCGGCCCGGACGGGTGTGCGCGGCGGGCCACCAGGAGCTGGCCTCCCACGTCCTCCTGCTCCCCTTCGTCCCGGACGACGTGCGCCGCGCCTTCACGGCCCGGCTCCTGGACCCCCTCCGGGACTACGACAGACGCCATCGCGCCGAGCTGATCCCGACCCTCGAGGCGTTCCTCGACTGCGACGGCTCCTGGACCCGCTGCGCCGCCCGCCTGCACCTGCACGTCAACACGCTGCGCTACCGGGTGGGACGCATCGAACAGTTGACGAGTCGTGATCTTTCGCGCCTCGAGGACAAGCTGGATTTCTTCCTGGCGTTGCGCATGAGTTGAGGTCATGGGGCTGTGGGACGGACGGTTCCAAGTGCCGTCCGTCCCATGACTTTGCCACCTTCTCGGCCGTGAAGTGCCGAGTTCATGTACTCGACAGTTCACACCTCGTCGCGCTCCTGGGCACGGCTGGCTGCGGCATCAAGGTCGCATCCGCCCTGACGGGCGCGGGACCGGTGGCGTGGCCCACACCAGGGAGACCCCGGTGACTCCAGCCTGATCGACGCCAACCACAACCGTGTCCCCGGGTAAACCGGTTCGTGCCTTCAAAGGGCTCCCAGACCGGAACCATCAGCCTAGTCCACGTGAAATCTTTCACACACCCCCTTGGCCAGGCCGAGCGATTCGTGCTGAGATGCGGCCACCACTCAACAGCTCAATGGTGTGCTCGGGGAGGGCAACGTGGCGCATTCCGCCATGTCTGGTTACGGAACGGCTGCAGGGGACGATCCACTCCAGACCGCGGTATGGCGGCTGCGCTCGCGCGCCTGCTGGGTCGACGCGGCCGCGCTGCTCGAACCGCGTACGGCTGGGGCCGCCGTCCAGCGGGCCTCGCTCCTCGTCGAGCGGTGCCTCTACACCGAGCAGGGCTGGGCGGAGGCGGAGGACGCGCTCCGTACGGCGGAGGCGCTGGCCCGGAGCGACGACGAGCGGGGCGCCGCGGCCTGTGAGCGCGGGCAGCTCGCGTACGCGGCCACGCTGCTCGGCGTACGCGACCGGGCCGACGAGGCGCGGGCCGCGCTCGGCCGGGCGGCTGCCCTGATCGCGCCGGGCGCCGCGGGCCGGGCCCTGCTCGACTTCCGGCGCGGACTGCTGGCCGAGAACCTCGCCCACTCCCCGCAGGCCGCCCGCGCCGCCTACCGCCGAGCCCACGCGGGCGCCACCGCCCAGGGCGACGCGTTCCTGCTCTCCTTCACCTGGCGCCACCTCGCCGGACTCGCCCTGCGCGACGGCGAGTTGGCGGAGGCCCGGCACGGCTTCACCGAATCCCTCCGGATCCGGGAGGAGCTGGGCTACCTCGTCGGTACGGCCCCGGCACTGGCCTCGCTCGCAGACGCGGAGATCGAGCCGGAGGCGTCCCGGCTACGGGCGGAGGCGGGACGGTTGTTCCGGCTGCTGGGCGGCGTACCTACGTGGCTGGCGGGGCAGTTGGCGCCCCCGGCGGCCACGGCCTGAGCGCTCCGCCGGAAGAACGGTGATGCTGTGTCGATATGCGGCTCCGCCGCGTGCGCGGGCCGGTGGGGGCTGATCGCTCCCCCACTCTCGGCTCCTCCCCCACTCTCGGCTTCGCTCGAGCGGGTGGACCCCATGAGCGGGGGACCCATCGCGGCGGAGCCGCATATGTCACGGCCCCGCGCCCCCTTACGGGGCGCGGCACCGAACCGAACTCAACCAAGGCCGTTTGACTCACATACCGGCTACGCGCCCGCGAAGTGCTCCCGTACGAGGCACTGCACGACCGCCGTCTCCTGGGCGATCAACGCGTCGAGGAGCGCCGTGTGTTCGGCGGCGTCGGCCAGCAGGTCGGCTCGGGTGCGGCAGACGGGGGCGCCGGCGAGGGGCCACTGGGCGCGGCGGTGCAGGTCGTCCGCGATCTGTACGAGTTGCCGGTTGCCGGAGAGGGCGAGGAGCGCGGCGTGGAAGGCGCGGTCGGCCTCGGCGTAGCGCGCGCGGTCGCCGGTGGACGCGGCGGCCGCCGTCGCGTCGGCGAGCGGACGCAACTCCGCCCAGCAGGCGGCGGACACCGTACGGGCCAGCCGCAGCATCACCGGGACCTCGATGAGCGCCCGGATCTCGGCGAGCTCGGCGAGCTCGCGGGCGCCCCGCCGCACGACCCGGAAGCCCCGGTTCGGTACGACCTCCACGGCGCCCTCGAGAGCCAGTTGCTGCATGGCCTCCCGCACGGGCGTCGCGGACACACCGAAGCGTTCACCGAGCACGGGGGCGGAGTAGACCTCGCCGGGGGCGAGGTCACCGCCGACCAGAGCGGCCCGGAGCGCGTCGAGGATCTGACCCCGGACGGAGGATCGCTGGATCACTGGGCGGGGGGAAAGGCTGGGGGTGGGCGTACGGGCCGGGGGCACACTCCGCCCGTCGGGCACGCCTCGTTCGCGCGTGGCCTCGCGGGCCGCGCGCGGCTGCGGCATCGGCGGTTCGCTGTGCGTGTGCTCGCCGCGAGCCGTGTGCTCGGCGGTGGCGGCTGCGTCCCGGGGGACACTTTCGCGGCTCGCCCCGCGATCGCCGGCACCTCGGTCCCCCGCCGCGCGCTCCCGCTCCGCGTTCGCCGCGCGCCCCTGCTGAGGCACCCGGACGGCTCCCACGCCCGGACGGACGTCACGGGCCTCACGGGCCTCCGGCGAAGCCGAAGGGACCCCTGCGGAGCCGTACGCCTCGCGTGAGCCGGCCTTCTCCACGGGGAGCCTCCTTCGACGTGGGCGGTGGTGGCGGGTATTTCGGGTGGGGTCCGGAGCGACCCCGACAGAACAGGGTAAACCTCGACCCTATCGGGTAAGGTAAGCCTTACCTGCAAACGATCGTGATCGGTGGTCCTTGCGTGCCCGTTCCCGCCCCGGCCGAGACCTCGCCCGGCACCGACGCGCGCCCGGCTCTCTCGGCCGTCACGGAGGCGTACGTCCGCCTGACCGAGGTGCTGCCGGGCCTGGGCGTCACGGAACTCGCGCCAGGGGAAGCCGCTCCCACGGGCGGCGGCCGGGTCGCCGCCGCGAAGCTCGCGGCGGGCGGGCCGGACCTCGACGCCTTCCTCGCGTGGGACGAGGCCCAGATGGAAGAGGACTACGGACAGCGGGCCCGCCCCGACGTCGTCGCCGGCTTCGGCCTGCACCGTTACGCCTGGCCGGCCGCCCTGCTGATCACCGTGCCGTGGTTCCTGTTGCGCCGCGTACCCCGCCTCCCGGTGGAACAGGTCACCTTCCAGCGCATGCCCGGCCGTATCTCGGTGCGGGTCGGCGAGTTCGCCTGCCTGCCGGACGACGCGGCGGCCGTACTGCCCGGCGCCCGCGTCGTCCCGAACGAGGAGGCCCTGCGCGCGGAGGTGCGGGCGGCCGTGGCCGAGCACATGGAGCCGGTACTCGGCGGTTTCGGACCCCGGACGCGGCGCCGGGGCCGCGCCCTGTGGGGCATGGCGACGGACGACGTCATCGAGGGACTCTGGTACGTGGCCGGCCTACTCGGCGAGAAGCGGCGCGCGACGGACGAGCTGGAGCGGCTGTTTCCCGGGGCGACCCGGCCGTACGTCGGCTCGGCCGGGTTCCGCGAGCTGACCGGTCCGAACGGCGAATGCCTGCCCGCCCGCGACCGGGCCGGCTGCTGCTTCTTCTACACCATGGACCCCGAGGACACCTGCGCGAACTGCCCGCGCAACTCCGAAGCGGTCCGCATCGCGAAGCTGACGGCGGAGGCCCAGGCGACGGCAGACGCGACAACAGAGGCGGCGGGAACAGAGATGGCAGGGGTAGCGGCATCGGGCTGAGCCCGCGTCCCGTAGGATCAGCCGGGCCCCTAAGATCAACTCGGCTTGAAATCAACTCTCTTGGTTACAGTCGATTCACAGAACCCTCACTTCCCGCAAGAACTTTCCGTGGAACCACCCGTACGGGTAATCTAACTCGAACTCAACTCCCGCTCCTCAAGCGGCAGTTCGAGCAGAATGCCGTCCTCGCGCGCCCCCTTGCACTTCCTTGGCGGCCTCTTGCCCCGAAACCCCCTGAGGACGCACAGGATTGGGCCACTATGGCGGGCGTTACGCCCTATCCCAATGCAAGGGACCCCAGATGAGACTGACCGACATATCGCTGAACTGGCTGCTTCCGGGCGCCGTACTGCTCCTGGGCTTGCTGGCGGCGGTTGCGGTGCTCGCGCGCGGCAAGCGCGCCGGGGAGAAAACCCGCGCCGACGATTCGTGGGAGCGCACGGAAGAGCGGCGCAGGCGCAAGGAGGCCGTCTACGGCACCGCCTCCTACGTGCTGCTTTTCTGCTGCGCCGCGGTCGCCGCCGCACTCTCCTTCCATGGCCTGGTCGGCTTCGGCGAGCAGAACCTGAATCTCTCCGGTGGCTGGCAGTACCTGGTGCCGTTCGGCCTGGACGGCGCGGCCATGTTCTGTTCCGTGCTCGCGGTGCGTGAGGCCAGCCACGGTGACGCGGCCCTCGGCTCCCGGATACTCGTGTGGACGTTCGCGGCCGCCGCCGCCTGGTTCAACTGGGTGCACGCCCCCCGAGGCCTCGGGCACGCGGGCGCCCCGCACTTCTTCGCCGGCATGTCCCTGTCGGCCGCTGTTCTGTTCGACCGCGCACTGAAGCAGACCCGCCGCGCCGCACTGCGCGAGCAGGGCCTGGTGCCCCGTCCGCTGCCGCAGATCCGGATCGTACGGTGGCTGCGTGCCCCTCGTGAGACCTACGGCGCCTGGTCGCTGATGCTCCTGGAGAACGTGCGCAGCCTGGACGAGGCCGTCGAGGAAGTGCGCGAGGACAAGCGGGAGAAGGAGCAGAACCGGCAGCGTCGGCGCGACCAGGAGAAGCTGGACCGTGCCCGCATCAAGGCGATCACGCGCGGCCACCGCGGAATCCCCGGACGCGGCGGCCGTCAAGCGGAACTCCAGCCGGCCCCGACGGCCGCTCAGGTCACCGCGGAGCCCGCCATATCGACGCCGGAACTTCCCGTACGCGCCCGGCCCTCGCTGCAGCCCGTCCGCCGCGGCAGTGAGTCGTCGACGGTCGATCTCACCGCGGAGGACGACACAATGGCCCTGCCGCGGCTCGACTCCCTTGAGCGGAAGCTGAAGGACCTGGAGCAGCAGTTCGGCTGAGCGGGATCCAGGCCCCTGGTGGCCTCAACTCCGGATGGGGGCGCGGCAGTCTATGCCGCGCCCCCATCCAGTTCGAACCACACCACCTTGCCCACGCCGTGCGCCCGTACGCCCCAGGCGTCCGCGAGGGACTGCACCAGGACCAGGCCTCTGCCGTGCGTACCGTCGTCGGCGTTCGGTACCCGCAGCCTCGGCCTGCGTCCCACGAAGTCCCGCACCTCCACCCGGAGTCCGCGCGGGCCGACGGTGGCCGTCAGCATCGCGTCCCGGTCGGTGTGGATGAGCGCGTTGGTGACGAGTTCGCTGGTCAGTAGTTCCGCTATCTCGGATCTGCCGGGCCTTCCCCAGTGGGTGAGCAGGTCCCGCAGCGCCTTGCGGACCTCGGGCACCGCCCGTAGGTCGGACCGCGCGAGCCTCCGCCTGAGCTGCGGAGAGCCATGCTGGTCCGGCACGCTGTCCGCCGCTTCCTCCGCCGTCTTGGTCGTCTTCACCGTCTTCACCGAGAAGGCCCCGGATACGACGGGACCGCCTCCTCGCGCCTGCCTCTTCATGACCCCCGCCCGCACGCCGATGTCGGATCCCCTCCTGCTCGAACACGTTCACGGAATGCATGCCCCGCCCTGAACGTGACAGTCATGTCGAATCATCAACCACCTGCCGGCCGACCGGAGTGGAATCCCTACTCGCTGTCGATGCCCCTGGCTGTCGATGCCGCTGGTTCTGCTCGGCCATGAGTCAACGCGCCCCTCAGGTTTCCTGGGATCCCTTCACGTCGCCCCATGAACTCCCAGCGGCGCGGTTACACCTCCCATACGGCCGCAGCCGTCCGGTCGTCGGCGTATCCCTTCACGCGGACCAGGGTGTCCGCGAGGAACTCGGCGAGGCCGGGCGGATCGCCGCCGGACCAGCGGGAGGTGAGGTGCTCGGCCAGGCGGGGTTCGCCGCGGAGGGGTTCGGCGAGGCCGCTGGTGCACAGGAGGAGGGTGTCGCCCGGCCGGGCGACGGAAGCGCGGAAGCGGAAGGGGGCCCGGGGTGGTGGCTCGGGGGCGGGTTCGTACGGGCTCGGGGGTGTGGTGATTCCCAGGTCCATGGTGAGCCGGTCGCCGTCCGGGGTTTCGTGGGGCAGTGATCCGAACCCGACGACGGGCTCGCCGGTGGTGTCGGCGACGCGCGGCTCGATGTCCTGCCACTCCCCCTCACGCAGCCGGAAGAGGCCACCGGCTCCGACCCCGAAGAAGACCCGCGTACGGCACTCGGGGTCGGCGGGGAGCAGCAGGCAGCGCAGGTCGGCGGTGTACTCCTCGGGTTCGACGCCCTGCTCGGCCGCGCTGGCCCGCAGCTTGCCGATGCTCCGGTCGGTGAGCCGGTGCAGGCCCGACTTCAGGTCCCCGCGCCGGGCGGCCCTGATGTCCTCGGCCAGCCGAGCGTGACTGCGGCCCACGGCCTGCCCGATCCACTGGCACGCCTCGGCGGCGGCCCGGTGCGCGCCGGGCGTCGCGCGCGCTCCGGTCGCCATGGCGACGAGCACCAGCGCGCCGTCGCCCACGCCGAAGCGGGCGGTCAGCAGGGAGTCCCTGCGCGGCTCCCCCCGGTACCGCGCCGAGTCCCCCCGCACGGACACGGCCCGCAACGTACACGTCCCGTACGACGCCCCGTCCATCACGGTGTCGGCCACGAGGTCGTCGAGGTCGTTCGGGTCGGCCGGCGGCAGGGCGGTGGGTTCGGCTTCGTAGGTGGGCGGGCCGGAGCCCACGTAGTCGAGGGAGGCGGGGACGTGAGGGGCTTCTACCGGGGCTTCTACCGGGGGTTCGGCCGAGGAGACGTCCGAGGGAGCGTCGGGAGCGTCCACCGGAGTGGCGGGTGGGCCATCGGAAGAAAGGTCGGCGGAGGTGTTCGCCGATGTGTTGTACGGGGCGGATGGACGACGGCCGGCCTGGGCATCGGACCGTCCGGCCTGGAGGCTGTTGGCCCGGTCATCGGTCCACCCGTCGGACGGGGCCTCCGCGGGAGCGCCGGTGCGCCCCGGGGACGGGCTGCCGTAGGGGACATCGGCTCGTCCCGCGGCGCGGTTGCCGACGAGGGGATCCGTCGGCCCGACGAACGGGCCGTCTCGGCCTGGGGACCGGCCGTCTGCGGGCGGGCGGTCCGTCGGCGAGCCGTCTATGGGCGGGCGGTCCGTCGAAGGGCCGTCCACGGGCGGACCCCCGGCCGGGCCGTTCGGCGGCTGAGGGCGCTCGGGGGTGGCGGCGCCGGAAGGCGGACCCGTATCGGAAAGAGCTGCGTGCGGTGGCCCCGCGTCGGCGTACGCCGACGGCGAAGGGCCCTCGGCGGGCCCAGGTGACGCGGGCATCGCCGCCCCGGGCACCTCCGGGGGCGCACCGCGACGAGGCCCCGCTCCGTGGAATCCAGGTGACTTGGGTCCGGGCGGAAAGGAGTTCGGCCCGGGAGGTTCGGCGGGCGGAGCCTCCCAGGGGGCCCGCTGCCGCTGAAGCCCGCTGCGCCGCAACGCGTCGGCTTTCGACCCACTCGCCCCACTCGCCCCACCGTCCCGGAGTTCACCCCCGCCGGAGCCGTACGTGCCGGCCGCGAACCCATCGGCCACGTCGGTGCCGGATCCCGCTGGCTCCGCCCCACCCCCGAGCGGGTGTCGACGCTCGGCCGGTGCCCCCGTGCGGGGAGGCGGAATGCCGGGCCCCGCGGCGGACGGGAGGCTCGGTTCCCGCGCAGGCGGGGGCGGGGCCGAAGGAGGCGGGGGCGGGGTCTCGTCGCCGGGCACCCCCACCGTGTCCGCCGCCGAGGCGAAGCGGTCGTCGACGGAGTCGGCCGCGGGCGCCGGCCCGGTGTCCCCTGCGGAGTCGTCGTACAGCTGCCCCCACCAGTCGTCCTCATGACCGTTGGGCGTCTCCCCCTGCTGGCTCATGCCCCTAATTGTCCACTGCGCGGGCAGGATGAAAACGGTGCATCCGGAAAAACCGGCCGCGGGGTTGGTGCCGGACGGTGATACGAAACCGCCGGACGGTCCCACCCCCCACGGGAGAACCGCCCGGCGGCGCCGGTGTGACCAGGGCCTGACGCATGCCGTAGGCCCGGGCCACGGTCTGGACGACCGAGTCGGACTCGGTCCGTTCGGCCTCGAGTGTGGACTGCTTCCCTGAGCCCGAGCTGTGCTTCACGGCCGCGGCCCACCTACCATCCTGCTCGCCGACCGCCGCCCACGTCACGCGGGGTCCGAATCCGAGTCCGGATCGGAAGCGGAGGCGGAGGCGGACGCGGAAGCGGCGGAGGCGGCGGTCGGTCCGGTGGCCTGGAACGACGGGACTGACCTGCGATTCCGCCCGCGCTCCGGCACCCTGGGCACATGGGAGCGTGGGAACTCCTGCTGGTCGGCGTGGTGATACTGCTCGGCCTGGGCGGAGTGCTGGTACCCGGCGTACCAGGGGCGTGGCTCGTGTGGGCCGCGGTCCTGTGGTGGGCGTTCGAGGACCCCCAGGGGGTCTCCTGGGCCGTGCTCGTGGGCGCCACCGCCGTCCTCTTCCTCGCCCAGGTGATCCGCTGGCACCTGCCGCCTCGTCGGCTGCATACGAGCATCGCGACCACCCGGATGGCGGTACACGCGGGAGTCGGGGCTCTACTCGGCTTCTTCCTGCTGCCGGTGATCGGCGCGATACCCGGTTTCCTCGGCGGCGCCTACCTCTCCGAACGGCTGCGGCTCGGCGGGCGCCGGGAGGCCGTGGCGTCCGTCCGCTCGATGATGCGGATGGGCGGGACCAGCGTCCTGGTGGAACTGTTCGCGTGTCTGCTGATCATGGGTGCGTGGCTGTTCGCTGTGCTCTGGGGCTGAGCCCCGGACGACCTGAGGGCTGAGCCCCGGTACGACCTGGGGCTGAGCCCCGGACAACCTGAGGGCTGGGCCTCGGTACGACCTGGGGCTGAGCCCTGGACTCCCGCAACACATCGGATCTCTCCCTTCTTATTGACGACCACGCGCACCTTCTCTACGTTGCGTCCCGGGATAGCTCCGATGTATCTCCGTGTGCACGTAACCGCATGAGCCGCCAGGAGGCGCGATGCCCAGCCCGTCCAGCCATCCGTCCCGCCGCCCGTCCAGACGTACCGTGCTCGCCACCGGATCCGCCGTCGGCGGGACGCTTCTGGCCGGCGGTCTGCCGACGCAGGCGAACGCGGCCGACCCGGAAAACGCACCCTCCGCACCGTCCTCCGACCCCTGGCGCACCGTCCTCGACGACGCCGACCTCGTCTGGCAGCGGATGCCGAAGACCTGGTACGAGGGCCCGTATCTGGGCAACGGCTTCCTCGGCTCCGGGATCTATGCCGAGCCGAGCGCCGAAGGCACCGACCCGGACACCGTCAAGGCCATCCGCTTCAACATCCAGCACTCCGAGGTGCAGGACCACCGCCCGCAGTTCGGCTCGCTCTTCGGACTCGCCCGGCTGCCGATCGGCTACTTCACGCTGGAGCCGACAGGCGCGATCACCGGCATCGACTGGCGGCTCGGGCTGCGCGACGCCGAGCTGACCGGCACGCTCACTACGGACCGGGGCACGCTCACGATCCGCGCGCTCGTGCATACCTCTCGCTCCGTGCTGGCCGTCGAGGTGACGCCGAGCGAGGGCGAGCGCGACTTCCGGTGGGTGTTCCACCCGGCGGAGGCCATCAGCCCGCGCGCCGCGTTCCGACCGCTGCCGGAGGGGTACGCCGGCAACCCGCCCGCCGAGACCGGGGAACACGACGGTATCTCCGCCGCCGTACAACCGCTGCTGGCCGGCGGGCAGCACGTCACGGCGTGGCGGGAGCGGGCACGGGGGTCCGCGCGAACGCTGTACGTCCATGTCGCGCACTCGTATCCGAAGACCACGGCGCTGGGGCGGGCGCTCGGGGCCGTCCGGGACGCGGCACGTCTGCCGTACGACCTCCTCGCCGCCCCGCACCGCGCCTGGTGGCACGCCTTCTACCGCAAGAGCTTCCTGTCCCTGCCCGACGCGCGTATCCAGCGCTTCTACTGGATCCAGCTCTACAAGACGGCGTCGGCGGCCCGCCGCGACGCTCCCGTGATGGCCACGAGCGGCCCCTGGCTGGAGTCCACGCCCTGGCCGGCGACCTGGTGGAACCTGAACGTGCAGTTGGAGTACTGGCTGATCCACGGCTCCAACCACCTCGAACTCGACGCGGTGACAAGGGCGTTGAGCGAGTTCCGCGACAACCTCACGGCCGAGATGGCCACCGCGTACCGCGCCGACTCGCTCGGCATCCCGCGCACCACCGACGCGTACCTGGTCAACGGCGGCGCGACGAGCAACGCCCAGGGCTACGGCGTGGGCATCCCCGGCCAGGACCCGCCGACTCCCGAGGTCGGCAACCTCACCTGGGCCCTGCACAACGTCTGGCTCAGCTACCGCCACACCATGGACGAGTCGATCCTCCGCGATGTCCTCTTCCCCCTCCTCCGCAAGGCGATCAACTACTACCTGCGCTTCCTGGAGCCGGGCACGGACGGCAAGTTGCACCTCCCGGCGACGTTCTCACCCGAGTACGGCGGCAACAGCCGCGACTGCAACTACGACCTGATGCTGCTGACCTGGGGCTGCCGTACCCTCCTGGACTCCGCAGAACTCCTGGGCGTCGAGGACGAGTTGGCGCCGCGCTGGCGCGAGGTCCTGGACCGGCGGGTCGCGTACCCGACGGACGCGAACGGCTTCATGATCGGCGCGGACATCCCCTTCGCGAAGTCCCACCGCCACTACTCGCACCTGCTGGCCGTATACCCGCTGTACGAGCTGACGGGCCGCACTCCCGACGAAATAGCCCTGATAGAGAAGTCGTTGGCCCACTGGGTCGGCTTCGAGGGTGCCCTCCAGGGCTATACGTTCACGGGCGCGGCCTCGATGTCGGCGCTGCTCGGCAAGGGCGAGGACGCGCTCACGTACCTGGGCCAGTTGATGACCCGCTTCATCCAGCCCAACACGATGTACAAGGAGTCCGGCCCGGTCATCGAAACCCCGCTCTCGGCCGCCCAGTCACTCCACGACATGATCTGCCAGTCCTGGGGCGGCATCATCCGCCTCTTCCCCGCGCTGCCCGCCGCCTGGGCGGATCTGACCGTGCACGACTTCCGTACGCAGGGGGCGTTTCTGCTCAGTGCCGTGCGGAAGGACGGGGTGACCCGTTGGGTGCGGCTGGTCAGTGAGGCGGGCGCCCCCTGTGTCGTACGGCATGGGATCGAGGGAGCGATCGAGGTGCGGGACGGGCGCGGGCGACCGCTGCGGTACGAGGCCGCCGACGACGGAGCGATCCAAGTCGCCCTGAAGAAGGGCGAGTCGGCGCTGATCACCGCCAAGGGCGACCGGCCGGACCTGCGGATCGCGCCCGTGGAAGCGAACGAGGCGGCTCCTCGATGGGGGCTGCCCACGGCGTGAGTCACCCGGCGAGATCTTTGGGGATGCCGAGGAGACCTGCGAGATCGATGCTGTCGGCCATGGCCCGCATGCCCGCGTCGTTGAAGTGGAGGTGGTCGCCGGGGTCGTAGGCGGCCAGCATGCGGTGCGGCCGGGACGGGTCGCGGACGACGGCGTCGAAGTCCGCGACCGCGTCGAACAAGCCGCCGTAGCGGATGAGTTGGTTGACCGCACGGCGTACGCGCTCTCGTTCCTCCGTGTAGGCGCCGTGGCCGCCGAACGGGGTGAGCGTGACGCCGACGACGCGGATTCCGCGGGCATGGGCTCGCCGCACGATCTCGCGGTACGCGGTGCCGAGGGCGGCCGGGTCGGTCTGGTTCGGCGCGTTCTTGATGTCGTTGATGCCCTCCATCACGATCAGCGTGCGCACTCCGGTGCGGGAGAGGACGTCGGCGTCGAACCGGGCCAGGGCACTGGGCCCGCGGCCTTGGAGCAGCAGACGGTTCCCGGCGACTCCCGCGTTCAGGACGCCTCGTCGGCCGTTCGGCGGCAGCGCGCGGAGGCGTTCGGCGAGCCGGTCGGGCCAGCGACGGTTGGCGCTCGGCGTCGAAGCGGAGCCGTCGGTGAGGGAGTCGCCGAGCGCGACGACACTGCCGGCGGCGTGTGGGCCGCGTACGTCGACGCCGGTCACGTAGTACCAGGAGGAGGTCGTGGCGGTGTAGGAGGCGCCGGTCACGTCGGCGGTCCGATTCCCTTTCCGCGCGAGGAAGTTGGTCTGCAGGGCTGAGCGGTGGTAGGTCGCCGGGCCCGACTCGACCGGCGTGTAGAGGGTGACGAGGAGGTTGGCGGCGGCGGGGACGTGGAGCGTGACGGGATCGGTGACCACGTCCTTGCCCGCCGGCACCGTGACCTTCTTCCGGCCGCCGAAGGTGAGCGTACGCATCGTGCCCGGGAGCGCGTTCGGGCTGGTGGAAGCGTTCGGTACCTGCCGGGCCAGGGTGGCTCCGCCGAGGGCGAGCGGCCGGGTGCCGAGGCGGTTGGAGATGCGTACGCGGACCTCCGTACCGCCGACGCTCGTGTGGACGACGTTGCGGATCGAGGTGCCGGGGAGAGCGGCGGCGGTGCCGGAGGCGGCGGCTTCCCAGGTGCCGGTCCAGTGGGCGGCGGCCGCTGTAGCGGCTCGCGGAACGGGCTCAGGGCCTGCCGCGTGGGCGACCGTCGCGCCCGCCACCGTGAGCGTCAGCGCTCCGGCCAGTGCGACCAACCTCCGTACGGCCTCTGCCCGTTTGCCCTCTGTCCGACTGCCCTCAGCCCGTCCGTCCTCAGCCCATCTGCCCTCAGCCCGTCCGTCCTCAGCCCATCTGCCCTCAGCCCATCTGCTCTCAACCCGCCCGACATCTGTTCGTCCGACCTCGCCCATGCGTGCCTGCCTTCCACCGACGGAACCTCACGCGGCGGCGTAGGTCTCCGGGTCTAGGGCAAGGATCCGATGCGGGTTGCGGGATTCCCGTGTTTGGCTGCTGACATGACCGAATTCAGTGAAGCCGAACGGGCGTACCTAAAGTCCCAGCGCCTGGGCCGACTGGCCACCGTCGACCAGCACGGGCAACCGCAGGCGAACCCCGTCGGTTTCTTTCCGCAGGACGACGGGACGATCCTGATCGGCGGTTACGCCATGGGGTCCACCAAGAAGTGGCGCAACCTGCAGAAGAACCCCAAGGTCGCCCTCGTCATCGACGACATCGTCAGCTTGCATCCCTGGAAGGTGCGCGGCGTGGACATCCGTGGCGAAGCCGAACTCCTGACCGGCCCCCACGAGTTGGGCCCCCACTTCAGCGAGGAGCTGATCCGCGTCCACCCGCGGCGGATCCACAGCTGGGGTCTGGAGGAGTAGCCCGCGACGGCGCTCTCCTCGTAGACCGAACCTCAGCCAAAGCTCACCCTTCTGCGCGATGGACCTCGTCCCTGGGCGGGGAAATGCTGTCGGCATGGCAGAGACGGTGGAGATCCGCGTCCACGGCGTCAGCGGCACACACCCGCAGAGCCTTCTGGAGATCGAGAGCATCCGGCAGGTCGACGGCGACGACACGGCGCGGTTCTTCCGCCACTCGCCCGTGCCGCCGGCGTCGGGGACGCGGTGCGAGGCATTCCACTGGGGGACGATGACCTCCGGTTCCATTTCCAAGGCGCTGTGGCTCCTGATGGCTCCGTTCGGGGTGATCAACCTCGCCCGGTACACGCTGCCGATGAAGTCGGGGGCGGAGAGCAGGGGCACGCGGGTACGGGCCCGGGAGGTCGCCGACGTCTCCCTGCGGCTGCTCGGCCTGGTGATGACAGTGCTCCTGGTCACCGCCATCGCCTTCGTCTCGATCGACCTGGTCGCCTGGCAGTGCGGTGGCAGCCCGGAATGCGTGCGGCAGGTACCCCTCGTCGGCAGTCACGAGATCGGCTGGTCCTGGCGGCTGGCGTTCGGCACGGCGGTGGCCGCGGCCGTGGTGTGGCTGCTCGGCTCCTTCAGCACGAAGGTCTACCTCCACCCTGCCCGCGGCGCCGTACCGGTCAGGGCCAGGACCGGGCCGGAGGCCGAAGCCTCAGCCACGCCCCCACCCGGCCCCACGGCCCAGGCCAAGCTCGACTCCGACCCCGTAGGAGCCCTGAGCCAACGGGAGTTCTGGTCCCCGTCACCCCGTACCTCGTTGCTGCGCGTACTGCATCTCGCCACCGCGCTGGCTGTCGTCACGATGCTCGTCTCCCACCTGTCGACGCACGAGGCGTCCGGCCTGGACCCGGCCGACGGCTGGTCCCGCACCGCGCTGTGGGCACTGTTCTGGGCGGCCGCGGCGATCGCCGTCTGGTGTTTCGTGGTCACGGCGGCAGGCCAGGCGGTGGGGGCGAAGGACGTGGAGGCAGCCATCGACCCGAGCGCGGTCCCCACCGCCTACCGATGGCTGAACAGGGCCGCCTGGACGGTCTTCGCCGCCGCCGCGGTGATCGCGGCCGGCTTCGGCAGCCGTTCCGTACAGCGGCCGGACGACATGCGCTCGGCACGCCTGACGGGCTTCGACTGGGCGTTCCAGGCCCACTACGCGGCAGCCGCACTGCTCCTGCTCGTCCTCGCCGTGTCCAACCTCGTCCTGTCCCGCCGGTTCCCCACCCCGAACGTCCCACCCACACCGATCAACCCGACCATCCCACCGGCCTCAGTCACCCCGACCATCCCAGCGGCCTCAACCACCCCGACCGCCCCGACCATCCCCGCCGCCGTCAACCCGTACCGACGCATGTGGTCCGGCATGGCATGCACGATCCTGACAGGCTTCGCGGTGCTCCTGGCCACCGGCTTCACCTCCGGACTCGCCCTCCAGACGGCCCGGCTACTCGGTCACCCGGACCAGGTCACGGACACCGAGCAGCCGCTGGAACTCCCGGAGCTGTTCCACGTGACAGCCCTTCTCTGGGGCCTGCTGGTGGTCCCGCTGGCGCTGCTGGCCGTCGTCTTCCTGGGCTGCCGCTACCTCTGGCCCCGACTGCCCGGCGGCATGGATCTCCACTCCCGAATCACCGCCGACTACGCCCCCGAGGAAGTACCCGAGCGCACGGTCAAGGCTGTCGGCGCGGCCTGGCGGCGGTCCCGGCTCAAGTACCGGCTGCCCGTCTGGCTGGCAGGCCTGGGCATCGTCGGCGCGGTCGCCTCGGTGATACAGGGTGTCCTCGCCACCGCCGCGGTCCTCCCCGGCAGGGACCCGGGCCCGGACTGGATCAGCGAGAACGTGTACGGCACCGGTGGCCGCGCGACCTTCTTCTCCTTCTGCGCCGACGTGCTAGGCACTTGGTTGCTCACGGGCATCGCCCTCGGCCTGGCATTTCTCGGCGTACGCGCCTTCCGCAACCCCAGCTGGCGCCGCAGCGTGGGCATCCTGTGGGATCTGCTGGCCTTCTGGCCCCGCCTGACCCACCCGATCGTCCCGCCCCCGTACGGCGGCCGGGCGGTCCTCGCGCTCGCCCAGCGCGTCGAGGACAAGACCGGGGACGGCGGAAAGGTCGTCCTGTCGGGCCACAGCCAGGGCAGCCTGATCTGCGTGGCCGCGGCACTCACCGTCGCCCCTCGCGCCCGTGAGCGGCTCGCCCTGGTCACCCACGGTTCGCAGCTGATGTGGGCGTACGCGCGACTCTTCCCGGCGTACGTCGGCCAGGAGACCCTCACCGGCCTGTACGCCGATCTCTCCCACCGCTGGCGGAACCTGCACCGCTGGAGCGACTCCATCGGCGGTCCGGTCCTGGCTCATCCGGTCCCGGGCCCGGTGGATCCCGTACGCACCGACACGGCATGGCGGCGGATCGACGGCGTACCGATCTCCTCCCCGCGGCCCGAGTCGTCCACCACGGACGGGGTCTGGCTGCGCAAGTTGGGCCCCGAGTACCAACTGCGGGACCCGCACAACGTCAACGCCCGCGACGGCCACCCGGCCTCACCCCTCCTCGGCCACAGCTCGTACTACGCCGACCCCGCGTACGACATCGTGGTCCGGGAACTGTCGGACGCCATCGACTCCCCCATCACCACCCCTCCGCCTCCGCCTCCCTCCGCCCTTCCAGAGTCAGAAGCTGCCGCTTCCGCTCCAACCCGCCCGCATAGCCAGTGAGGGAGCCGTCCGCGCCGATCACCCGATGGCACGGACGGACGATCAGCAGCGGGTTGGCACCGATCGCGCCCCCAATGGCCCGTACCGCGGCACGTGGCGCACCGATCCTCGCGGCGACCTCGCCGTACGTGGTGGTCGCGCCGTAGGGCACGGAGTCGAGCGCGGCCCAGACCTTTTCCCGGAACCCGGTACCGGCAGCCCTCAACTCCAGCTCGAATTCCTTCAGTTCACCCGCGAAGTATGCGTCGATCTGCCGCTCGGCATCCCGAAAGCGGTCCGGCGCGTGCCACCAGCCGGGCTGGACGGTACGACCGCCTCTCTGGCCGGGCACGGAGAGGGAGGTCAGAGCCCCGAACTCGTCGCCGGTCAGAAGGAGTTGCCCAACAGGACTGTCGACGGACGCGTAGTACGTACTTTCCTTGGTCACGGTTGTTCAACTTCCAACTCGACTGGGCGCAAGGGGACTTGTGAAGCCGCGGCAGCCTCCAGGTGCCGCAGGGCATAGGAACGCCAGGGCCGCCACGCATCGGGAACGGACACACCGGGCGGGGCCACGTCGGGGTCACCAAGGGCACGGGTACGGATCACAGCCACGACCCGCGGGTCCACGCCCGGCAGGGAGAGCAGCGCCTCCCGCGCGTCATCACGGTCGGCACCCGCGTCGAGGCGCAGCTCGCCGTCGGCGAGGGCGGCGGCCAACGCGCCGAGACCGCCCCCGACCCCTGGTGCCCCCGCCAGCGCGGCCGGCTCGGGAAGGACATGCGTGAGCGTCCCGCAGGCCGCGTCCAGCACCTTCCCGTACGCGCGCACGAGCCGCTCGGCCTCGCCCCGCCCGACGAGCGCGCGCACAGCCAGCTCCTCCGGGTCCGCGGTCCCCGGCGAACGCAGCCCGGGCCGGGCGGCCACCAGCGGAGCGAGCCGCGCATCGGCACCCAACCGCTCATCGACGGCATACGGGTCGGCATCGAGATCGAAGAGCCGCCGCAGCCGCTGCACGGCGGTGGTGAGATCACGAAGATCCGTGAGATGCAGCCGGGCGTCGAGCCAGCCCCCGGCATGGGTGGCGGTCACCCGGGACGACTGGCCGGAGGCACCCGCACCGCGCCGCTCCTCCACAGCCACGATGCCGGTGCCGTAGGGGAGGCGGAGGGTACGCCGATACGTCCGGGAACCCGGGGCACCGGCCACCTCCTCGATGCCCGGGAGAGCCTCGGCGGCCAGCAGATCGAAAACAGCGGCGGTCTGGTACGGGCCCCGGTGGGCGAGGCGCAGCGGGATCCCCGCCGAGGGAGTGGCGGTACGACGCGACGCGGCACCCCGACGGGGCGTGGCGGCACGCAGCTCACTCGGCGTCGACGCGTACACCGCCCGGATCGTGTCGTTGAACTGCCGCACGCTCGCGAACCCGGCAGCGAACGCGATCTCCGTGATCGGTAGCTCCGTGGTCTGCAACAGCACCCGCGCGGTGTGCGCCCGCTGGGCCCGCGCCAGGGCCACCGGCCCAGCGCCCACCTCCTCGGTGAGCTGCCGCTGCACCTGCCGGGCGCTGTACCCGAGCCGCACGGCCAGCCCGGCGACACCCTCACGGTCCACGACCCCGTCACCGATCATGCGCATCGCCCGCCCCACGACGTCCGCGCGCACGTTCCACTCGGCGGACCCCGGCACCGCGTCGGGACGGCACCGCCGGCACGCCCGGTACCCGGAACCCTGCGCGGCCGCCGCCGTCGCGTAGTACCGCACGTTCTCCCGCTTCGGTGTCACCGCCGGACAACTCGGCCGACAGTAGATCCCCGTCGTCTCCACGGCGAAGAAGAACTCCCCGTCGAACCGGGCGTCCCGACTCCGCACGGCTTCGTACCTGGTCTCTTCGTCAATCACACCTCCCAGTGTGCGGCGACGCCGACCACTGGGCTGGCGGAATTCGGACATGACGTTGCCTGCCCTGTGGGGACCAGCGGGGGCTTGTCGCGCAGCCCTCGCCCCCCTGAGGTGCGTGCGGGGAGGGCTGCGCCCCCTTTCAGGGGCGCGGGGCGTGGACACTGTGCGGCTCCGCCGCGTGGGCGCGACCAGCCCTCACCCACCCGCAGACAACAACCGTCCAGGCTCAGTGCCAACGCCCTCGCTTGACCTCCATCGCGGCCCGCCCCTCAGCCCCTCGCCGCTTCCACTCCTTCCGGAGCTCCGCGCGAGCCCGCGCATCGGTCTTCGCCACGATCCGCTGGTTCTCCCGCAGCAGCTTGCGATAACTCTCGAGCCGCCGCTCGGGCAACACCCCGGAGGCAACGGCCTCCAACACCGCGCACCCGGGCTCCGCCACATGCGCACAGTCCTGGAACCGACACGAGGCGGCAAGCTCCTCGATCTCCGAGAACACCTGCCCGACCCCGCTCTCGGCGTCGAAGAGCCCCACACCCCGCAGCCCCGGCGTATCGATGAGAACGCCCCCACCGGGAAGAACGAGCAGGTTACGGGTCGTGGTGGTGTGCCGCCCCTTCCCGTCCACGTCACGTGCGGCCTGCACAGTCATCACCTCCTCACCGAGCAGCGCGTTGGCGAGCGTCGACTTGCCGGCCCCGGACTGCCCGAGCAGCACGGACGTACCTCCGGAGACGACCGCGGCAAGGACATCGAGCCCGTCCCCACCCGTAGCGCTGACCGCCAGCACCGGCACACCCGGCGCCGCGGTCTCCACGTCCCGCACCAGATACGACAACGAGACAGCGTCCGGCACGAGATCCGCCTTGGTCAGCACGACCAACGGCTGCGCCCCCGACTCCCAGGCCAGCGCGAGAAACCGCTCGATCCGCCCGAGATCGAGCTCGACCGCCAACGACACGGCGATGATCGCGAAGTCGACGTTGGCGGCAAGGATCTGCCCTTCCGACCGTTTGGACGAGGTCGACCGCACGAAGGCGGTACGGCGCGGCAGATACGCCTGTACGTACCGGGGATCGCCGCCGGCGTCGACGGCGGCCCAGTCCCCGGTGCAGATGACCCGCAGGGGATCGTGCGGAGTGACGAACTCGGTGTCGACCCGTACGAGCCCGTCGGCAGTGACCACATCGCACTGTCCACGGTCGACCCGCACGACCCGCCCCGGTTCGAGCCCACGCTCGAGATAGGGGACGAACTCAGCGGCCCACTCCTCGTCCCAGCCGTAGGCCGCGAGCGGATGTACGGAGAGGGCGGCAGAGGGGGAGGAAGACGACGCCGCGGACGAAACCGACGCGGACGAAGCCGAAGACGACGCCGAGAAAGACGACGAAGAAGAGAAAGACAAGGGGTGACCCTTCGAAGGGTGGCCCCGGCCGCGCGCACTCGGGCGCGGAGAAGAAGGGTGTCAGCCGGTGACCACAGAGGTGGATTCGATGAACTTCCGGATGCGGGCAGCGCCCATCTCGATGACAGCCATCGGTCACACCTCCCTGTTTCACACCAGCACAGCACCAGCGGCGAGCAACACCCGCCGTGAGAACACCCTCACCCTAGCCCGCGCCCCTCCGACCGGGCCATCGGTTTTTCAGCCCGAGTGCGTACAGCTCCGCCCGTTCAGCGTGAACTCGTCCGGCGCCGAATTCCCGCCCTTCCGCGAGGCGAGGAACCCAACGGAGAAGGAGTTCCCCGAAGCGACGGACTTGTTGTAGTCGGCGGCGGTGGCGGTCACCCGCGAGCCGTCCTGATCGAAAGTGCCGTCCCACATGCTGGTCACCTTCTGCCCGTCGGGGAACTTCCAGCTGACGCGCCAAGTGTCGAGGGCGTAGCGGGTCTTGACGGTGACGGTGGCCTGGAACCCGTCCGGCCACTCGTTGACGAGCTCGTATCGGGCATGGCACACGGCGGGCTCACTGGGGTTGGCCTCGACCTCACCCTGCTCCGCGGAGGACGACGAGTCCCCCTGGGTCGCCTTGTCGGAACCCGCGCCGGAAGCCGAACCCGACCCGTCGCCCGAATCCGAATCCGACGGCCTCGGCGAGGAAGTGGAGGACGTGGAGGCGTCCGACGCCGAACCCAACGGCGGGGAGCCGAACGGCGGCACCTGATCCCCCACCGGCTGTCGCCCCACCGCCTCCCCCTCCACGGACCCGCCGTCGGAGTCGAAGGGAACCAAGGAAACGACGAGCGCCAGCAGGGACACCACGGCGGCCGCGACGAGCATCCCGGCACGCCCGATCCGGGCCCTGCTCTCCTTGGGTTCGGGCGTCGACTCGCCCAGGTCGTCGGCCACTCCACGACTGAGCCCCGACTCGACGGCCCTGCGCCGCCGTTCCAGATAGGCGAGCCCACCCCAACCGATCACCCCGCCCGCCAGTGCGGCGGGCAGTCCGGTCCCGCTCCCGTCGAGCCGCAGGCAGGCGGCGGCCTCCGCGCACTCGACGCAGCGCGCGAGGTGTCGTGACAGGTCGGCGGGTATGTCGGCGCCGGGCGAGCGGGTGACGGCGTCGAGGAGCCGGGCGTAGCTGCGGCACTCCTCGGTGAGCGGGGTGTCGAGATGGTTGCGGTGACAGCGGTCGCGGAACACACCGCGGACCTGCTGGAGTTCGTCGGCCGCGCTCTCCGGGTCGAGGCCGAGCCGACGGGCAACGGCGGTCAGCGGCAGCGCCTCGACCTCGGCCAGCCACAGCAGCGCCGCGTCGGGCTCCTGCATGTCCCGCAGCCCGCGCAGCGCGAGCGGCCGTTCCAGGGGCGGGCCCGAAAATCGGGCAGCTTTCTCGGAGTTGAGCCAAAGGCGCAGGTCGGGGTCGAGTCGGCCGCCCTGGCCCTTGGCCTCCCAGGCGGCGGTCGTATGGCGTACGGCGGTCAGGAGCAGCGGGATCCGGGGCAGCCGGGGCGTACGGGCCCGGCGTCCGAAGCTCCTGCCGCCGGTGCCGGTCTCGGCCTCGGCCTCGGCGGCACGCGCTTCGCGTATGCCGAGGGAGAAGGCCTCGGAGGCAAGTTGGCGGGCGGTGGCGGAACCGCCGGTGCAGAGATCGGCGTACGAAAGGACGGCGTCCCAGCATTCCGAGAACAGTGTTGCCTCGGCGGCGTCCTGAGGGGTCGGCAGGTCGGGCATGGGTGGGGACTTCACCTGCATCCACAAGCGGGGTCAACTCACCTGGGTAATACGGGAGTTGGAGGGGCCGTCTTACGACGGATCCCGAGTTTTTCACGGTACCTGCACAACTGACAAGCGGCACCGGCAAATCCGGTTACCGCCTGCCATACGTCCCACCAGGCCCCACGGGCCTCAGAGGTGCGCTTCCACCCTCTCGTCCGCACCCTCGTCGGCCGGCAAGCTGTCCATGAACGAGCTCACCGAGAAGACGGCACGCCCCGGTCCGGGAGGACCGTATCCGGGCGGCGAGGAGAGCCCGAAGTCCTCCATCGTGGAGCGGTAGGCCTCGAGCAGGCGGATGTGGTACTCCAGCGGCGCGCCCTGTGGATTGGCCTTGCCGAGCGGCGTCGTGACCTCGGGGCACCACGTGGTGAACCGGGGGGTGATGCCGTGCGACATGAAGAAGCGCAGTCCCTCCGTGGTCGACGCGATGGCTTCGTCGACCGTCGTGAAGCCGAAGGGCTCGGCCATCTCCACGCCCGCGACGAAGTTGGGGATGACGTTGCGCGCGCCGAAGATCTCGGCGGAGTCGAGAATCCGGCGGTGCCACTCGTCGCGGCCGACGTAGCGCTCCTTGCCCGGGCAGTACAGCTCGAACAAGCGCCGGTCCCACACCTCGTAGTTGGGGTGGTAGATCTGCACCCCGTAGTCCTTGAACCGCTGCACGTCGTCCCTGGGCAACGCCTGCGCGACGACCTTCCCGATCCACCGTCCCGGGAACCGCTCCTCGATGGCCTTGGCGTAGTGCCCGTAGAAGTCGGCCTCGTCGCGCCCGGCGACCTTGGAGGTGATCGCGCCGCCGGTCAGCGTGTAGGCGGTGGACACCTTGGCGGTGTCGTACCGATCGATGATCTCGAGCGCTTCGAGGACTTCCTCGACGTCCTTCACCCCGGTGTACGGGCGGCCCGCCGCCTTGTGCTGGCGCCAGTTGTGGTTGATGTCGCAGTACTGGCACTCCTCCTTGGCGCCGAAGTACTGGCAGACCCGGAAGACCGTGAGATAGATCAGGTAGCCCCACTGGATCGTCGGGGCCACCTCCATCACGGACTTCCCGCTCGCGAGCGTGTGCCGGTAGTACTCCGGCATCGGCGGCACCCCGACGTCCGAGATCCGCTTCCCGTCGAGGTAGAGCCCGAGCATGCCGTCCTCGTCGGCGGCCACGCGATACGGCGAGGCGGGATTCACGCGCACGGACACGACGGTCCGGCGCAGGTCGTACGGACCACCGGTGAGGATGATCTCCTCGGGCGGACGCCTGAGCGCCGCCGCACCCAGCTCGGGCAGCGTGCCGTGGTCGAAGGAGAAGATGAAGTACGACTTCGGCTTGACGTCACCGTCTTCGTTGTCGGACAGCGCCGAGTCGTCGAAGGCCACGCCCCCTCGCAGCAGGTCCTCCTTGAAGACGGCTTCTCGCGGTACGTGCGGGAACCGTTCCATCAGATCCTCGACCAGCCCGGTACGGCTGCCCATCCCGTCCTCCTCGCTCCCGACTCGCCACGGTTTCCGTGCTCGACTCCTCACGGTATGCCCCTCCTTCCCGGTGCGGCCGTGCCGGGTCCCCTCTCGGCGGAAGAGTCGCGTCTAGAGTCACGCCGTGACCACCACCCCACCGGTACGCCTCCACCACACGGATCACCCGGGCACATCCCCCGCCCTCCTCCTCGTCCACGGCTGGGGCGGCGACGGCGACGACTGGACACCCACCCTCCTCCACTGGCGGCACCGGGTGATCGTTCCGGATCTGCGGGGTCACGGGCGCTCCCCCAAGCCCGCGAGGGGTTACGGCCCGGGCGACTTCGCCGCCGACCTCGCAGAGCTGCTGAACCGGCTGGCCCCCGGCCCGGTGGTCGCCGTCGGCCACTCGATGGGCGGACAGGCGGTCACGGCTCTCGCGGTGGAACACCCGGACCTCGTACGGGCCTTGGTGGTCGTCGACCCGGCGTACGGAGCCGACGAGGCGGAGGCGGCACGGATCCCCGGAGAGCAGCAGGAGCTGCGTCGGGAGGGCTCGGAATGGGCGGCGCGATTTGTGGCGGAGGCGTTCCGGGACGGGGTTCACGATCAGCTCCGGGAGCGGCAGCGGACATTGATGTCAGCCATGGATTCGGAGGTACTCGCCCAGTGCCGCGACGGCATGTACCTCACCCCGGACGCCTTCGGCCTGCGCCCCGCCACACGCGCCTACCTGTCCCGCCGAACCCACCCTGTGCTGGGCGTGTACTCGAACACGCCCGCCGCGGGCTTCGAGCGCGGGACGCTCACGCACCCGTCGTCCCATGTCGAGGTCTTCGAGGGGTGCGGCCACTTCCTGCACGAGGAGCGCCCCGGGGAGTTCGTCGAACTGGTCGAGCACTGGCTGACCGAGGTCTGACGTTCCCCGGGGACAGGCGGGTATCACTCGCCCCAGTCGAGCTGTGCCTCCGGCACACCCACCGACCTGCCGTAGTCCACCGCCGCGGCGCGGGCCTCCGTGTCACCGCGCGCGTAGCGGAAGACCCGGCCGGCGAAGACCACGAACACCTCCTCCGCCGTGTGGAAGTCGACGTACCAACCGCCTTGTGCGGCAAGGCAGTCGGCGAAGGCCGCCGCCAGTGGTCCGGCGGCCTCGTCCGGTGCATCGAAGTCGAGGAGGGTCCACTCCCCCGGCTGTGCGGGTGCCGCGGACGGCATCGCGATCCGTGACAGCTTGGTCACCCGCAGGGGCACCGAGTCCAACTCGGCGCCCACGCGCAGGCTTTCGGCGATCAGTACTCCTGTAAGCACTCGGCGAGGCTACAACGGGTCTACGGGCTACAGGTCTACATCGGCGCCTCGTCCGGCAGCTGGTACCAGAACTCGACCTCCGAGAGGTTGCAGCGGCCGTCGTGGGCGTCGTACACGCGGATCCTCTGGTACGAGGCACGCTCGGGGAGCTTGGCCTCGTACCACTGGGCGGCGGCGACCCCGCTGAGTGTGTGGATGTCGGTCCATGTCGTGCCGCCGTCGTTCGAGCCGCGGAAGACCGTGCCGTTGGCGCGGGTGAGATGGGTGGCGCGCGGGAAGACGCGGATTCGGTCGACGGTGATCGGGCCGGCGGTGCCCGCGTCGATGTCGATCCAGCTCTCGGTGGCCGTCAGGTCCGTGTATGTGGCGGTGTCGCCGTCGAAGGCACGCCAGCCCGCGGCCTCCTTGGTGCCGGTGCCGGGCCACTGGGTGGTGGAGGCCGCGACCATGGTCTGCGTCACGGCGAACTTGCGCAGCAACGTGTCGACGGAGACGAGGAGTTCATAAGCCGCGTACACCTCGTCGATCCGCTTGTCCTCGGTCTCGCCGGCCGCCTTCTCGACGCGGTCCAGTTCGGTGGTGAAGGCCGCGTACGACTTCTTCGTCCAGTCGGCCGGGTCCGTCTTCCGTGCTCTGGCGAGGACTTGGGCCAGTGTCTCGGCGACCGCCAGGGCCTCGGCGGAGTCGCGGATGCCGCCGCCGACGAGCGTCGCCGACACCTTGTACGAGCGCGTGCCGTGGCGCAGGTTCTTGTCCTCGTACGCGTACGAGCGCGTGTCCTTCTCTACAACTTCCCATTCCCCGGCACCTGTTGACCGCGAGAGGGTGAAGGTCAGGGCGTCCTCCGGCTTGTTCCAGCGGACGGTCGCGGTGTCGGCGTCGCGCTCGACGGAGAGCAGCACGGCCTGAGCCCCGAGGCCGTCCGCCGCCACCTCCGCGAACTCCGCGTCGCCGGTCGCCGCGAAGCCCGCGTGGACCGCGTACGGGAAGGGCGTGAACAGGGACGCGACGGTCACCCAGGTCTTTCCGTCGGTCGAGACCTGGCCGTGCACGCGGTGGGTGCTGATGTCGCGGACGATCCGTAGGTACGGCGTCGCGGCCAGGGTCTGCCCGTCGGGCCGCCGCGTGATCGGGGAGCGCTGGTCGTCCTGCCAGTCGTGGCGGCTGTCCCGGGTTCGGTTGTGGAGGACGAGCCGGCCGTCCTTGTCGGCGCCGAAGAAGAGGTGGCGGGTGTCGGCGGCGATCCGGTCCCGGAGCATCAGTCCGGTGAGCGGGCCGCGGGCTCCGGAGACCCGTGCGGTGAGTGTGAAGCTGCCCGTCAACGGGCGGCTCACGTAGTGGAGTTCGTCCTCGATGTCGCGGGACGGCACCTTGTAGTCGTCGCCCTCGCCGAGCCCGTCCCCGCGCGCCCCGAGCACGCGGACCGTCGAGCCGCGCACCGCCGCGCTGCCCGGCCGCGCCTTGAAGAGGGCGTCGTCGCGCCAGCCGGAGTTCCTGAGGCCGGGCGAGACGGACGGCGGCAGCTCGGCCCGGATGGTGTGGGAAGTCCAGCCGGCGTCTTGGCCGTTGACCGCCGTGACCGTGTAGAAGTACGTCTCGCCCGGTCGCGCCGACGCGTCCCTGAAGTGACGGGCCGTCACATCGGAGGCGATGACCTCGTACGGTCCCTGCCGCCGTGTCGCCCGCCGCACCACGTAACCCGAGGCGCCGGCGGTCGTCTGCCAGGTCACCGTGATCGCACCGTCACCGGGCAGCACGTGTACGAAGTCGACGTGCGCGGGCGGGAGTTCGGACACGTCGGCGGTCGGGAGCCTGAGCACAAGGCCGGTCTTCGGCGGCACGCTGACCTTGCCGGAGCGCACCGGAAGTTCCTTCCCGCTCACCAGATCAAGGACGGCCGTACCTACGGACGACGGCACCTCCACCTCGTACGCCCGCTCGTTCCCGTACACCGTCCGCGTCGTGTTGAAGACGAAGAGGTAGCGGCCGTACCGGGCTGTCAGCAGGTCCGGATAGCCCGAATACGCGTGGTCCGCCTCGAAGTTCTCCCGGCGGACCGTGCCCACGCCAGGCTGGAACGTGATCGGCGCGAGCTCGCCCGCGAGGGCCTGCGGGGCCGAGGAGTCCCCCGTCTGCTGGTCTTCCATGAAGTCGACGTCGATGTTGTCCATACGGGCCCAGTAGTCCTCGTACTGGAAGCGCCCGTTGGTGTTGAGCTGCACGATGTGGTCCCGGTTCGCCTGACGGACGTGCAGTCGGCCGTTGCGGGCGAACCCCCGCTGCCGCTCGTTGAGTTGGCCCCACAGATGGAGGTCGCCGTCCCTCAGCGACACGAACATGCAGTCCACGTCGACCCACGCGAACCGCTCGTAGTCGCCCTTGTCCACCGCGAGCGCGTCCAGCTCGGCCGCCGTGTAGTACGCGAAGTCCGTGTGCGGGTGGACGATGCCGGTCGGCTCCTGGGACTTCAGGTAGGCGTAGGTCTCGCCGAGCGTGAGGTCGTACTTGTTCTTGCCGGTGACGGACCCGAAGGAGCTGAAGTACTGGCGGTCGGCGATCTGCTGCTGCGCGAAGCCGACCGCCTCGCGGGCGTACGAGCGGGTGGCCGCCCAGTCGTCTCCGGCGTACCGGTCGGCGTGCTCGGTCATGTGCCGTGCCAGGGAAACGTAGTTGAGGATCTTGCCCTCGGAGATCCGCAGTGCGTAGCCGGGGAATCCGGGGAAGTTGGTGTTGCGCTCGTCGATCACCATCTCCATGCGCATGGTGCGCTTGAGGTTGTCGTCGAGGTCGGTCATGCGGGCGAGGGACCGGGCGTGCAGATTACGCAGTGCGAGTTCGAGGATCCGGTCGTTCAGCTCCTCGTCGCCCTGGTGGCCCCAGGTGCGGTGGAACCACTCGGGCAGGTAGTTCGTGGATTCACCGTAGTTGGCGACATAGCCGTTCTCGCGGGTGTGGCCCGCCTCGGTGATCGTGGTGAAGTGCTTGCCGAGGGGCAGCCGGCGCACCACGTTTCCGTCCTTGTCGAGCTTCGACTTGGCGAGGCCCTTGATGACGTACTTGATGTAGTCGTCGGTCCAGCGGGCCGTGGCGTCGTGGTAGAAGAGCGAGTGGAAGAGGTCCAGGTCCTGGCCGTCCGGGCCGACGAGCACCTCTTCGCCGAGGAAGGGCAGCCAGCCGAGCGCCTCACCCACGATGCGGTGACCGCGCGCCTTGCCCTCGTGGAAGGCGGAGCCGATGACCCGCAGGCCCTCGTGTGCCTCCCAGGCACCCTCGTACGTGTACATCACCTGGTTGTAGATGTACGAGAGCCGCGAGCGGGCGTAGTCGAAGTTGGCCTTCAGCACCCGGCCCCAGGCGGCACGGCGGGTCAGCCGGGAACCGTCGAAGTCGACGTCCTTCAGGGACGTCTGCCCCTCCTGCGTGCCTGTCACGAACTCCTCGTCCAGGAACGCCTCGAAGGCCTCGCGCCCGTAGACATCGTTGTCGGCGATCAGATTCTCGACGACGTACAGGGCCTCGCCGAGCGCCCCGTAGTAGCCGCCCCAGTCGCCCTGATGGCCGCCGCGCGCCAGGAGCCTGGTGTTGGCGTAGTAGTCCTTGGTGTGGTTGTCGACGCACTTGAAGACCCGCAGCAGCGCCGCTCTCCGCTCGGCGGCGGACCGCGCCGGGCACCAGCTCGCCTGGGTCAACGCGGTGGCGTAGAAGCGCAGTTCGTCCTGGTAGCGGACGATGCTGAGCCGGGCCGTCGCCGAGGCGTCGACCTTCGCCGAGTAGGTGTCGAAGAGCTTCACCTGGCCGGCCACGTAGCCGTCGACCAGCGCCTGCTTCTGCTCGTCCGACACATCCGCGACCGTGTCCGTGGGCGGCGTGAAGTCGGCCTGCGGCTCGTCACTCACGTCCAGGTACGCACCGGTGTGCGTGTAAGCCCGGTAGTAGCCACGCGAGTTGGCGGTGACCTTGGCGACGAAGCCGCCGTCGTACGTACGCAGAGTGATCTCGGCCCGCTCCCGCCCCTTCGTGTGCTCCAGCGGCAGCATCACCGTCGCGTAGAAGAAACGTCCGGGCAGCGGGCGGTTCGTGCCGGTGTTCAGCGCCTCGTAGTCGCCGGAGCGGCGGTAGCCGATCTGCTCGCCGTTGATGTACGCGATCGTCTTGTACGTGGAGGTGTCGCCGCCCCAGAACTTCACGGTGAGGTAGTTCTGATGGAGCGGATCGACCTGCACGGTGAAGCGGAGGTCGCCGCCCTTGATGTCGGGCGTGGCGAGCGGCTTGGCGACCCTTGCCCGGTCGCCCGCGTTGCCGTCCACCACCGCCGAGTCCGGGGCGTCCAGGTCATGTGCCGCCTCGGACTCGGGGTCACCGAAGTCGACGAGGTCGAGGCGTCTCGCGCCCTCCCCGTCCCCGTCCCCGTCGGCGGATGCCTGCTCGGCGGCTGTCCAGGACCACCCGGTCAGCGCGAGGGTTCCGGTGCCGACGGCGGCTCCGGCCAGGACGGATCTTCTGGAGACGGACATGCTGGATCCTCACGAGACGGCACGATAGAAACCGGTCTCTACGGAAGCTAGAGGTGCCCTCCGGAGTCGGGCAAGACGTCGTACCGAGATTAGTGCGCTCGATTCCACAATCCCCCCAGGTCTGAACGGGATTTCGAACTGGTAACCGTGGCGCGACAGACAAACCGGGGCTCAAAGAGACCGGTTGCCCAGATAGCGGGCGTCAGCCGCCCCCACCTGGGGGCACGGGGCTGTATCGATATGCGGCTCCGCCGCATGGACGCGACCAGCCCACAACTACCCGCACACCCCCACCGGCCTAAGCCGATCGCCGGGTGGAGTCCCGCAACACCACATGCGTACCGAGCACCAGATGCTGGCTGTCGGGCAGCTCTTCACGGTGCAGCGCCAGCCGGACGGCCGCCCGGCCCAGCTCCTCCTGGGGAATGCTGACCGTGGTCAGCGAGGGATAGACGTCCTTGGCGACGGGAATGTCGTCGTAGCCCGCGACGGCCACATCGTCGGGGATCCGCCGCCCCGCCTCGCGCAGGGCCTGGATCACGCCCGCCGCGACCATGTCGGTACCCGCGAAGATGGCGGTGAACTCCAGCCCGGACGCGAGGAGTTCACGGGTCGCCTGATAGCCGTACGAGCGGGTGAAGGGGCCGTCCAGGATCAGCTTGGGATCCGGGGCGAGGCCCAGCAGCTCGTGGGCCCGGGTGAAACCGCTGATGCGCTGGCTGCTGGTGGACAGGTCGGGCATCCGGGCCAGGTAGGCGATGTTCCGGTGTCCCGCCGACAGCAGGTGCGTGGTCATCGCGAAGGCGCCGCCCTCGTTGTCGTAGTCGACCACCGTGGCGGGTACGCCCGGGCCGAGCGGCGGCCGGCCCACCAGGACGAGCCGCGAGCCCACCCGGTCCAGGGCGTGCGCGAAGTGCGTCATACGGTCCTGGTACGCCTTGTCCCGCCAGGCGCCGCCCACGACGATCACGGCGTCCGCGCGCTGCTCACGCATGGTCTCCACGACGGCGAGGACCCGCTGCGGGTCACCGTGTGTGGTGCACAGCATGCAGAGCCGGCCTTCGGCCGACGCCTGTTCCTCGACGCCGCGCGCGATGTGCGCGTAGAAGGGCCCCGTGACGTCGTCCACGACGAACGCCACGGTCTTGTTGGTCGAGCCGCCCAGTGCGCGGGCGTGCGCGTTGACCACGTAGTCGAGGTCGCGGATGGCCTTGAGCACCCGGGCGCGGGTGCTCGCGGCGACCGGGTAGGTGCCGCCGAGGACACGGGAGACGGTCGAGGCGGAGACCCCCGCCCGTGCGGCGACGTCCCTGACCGTGGACGCGTCCCTGCTCGCCTCGGGCTCCGTTTTCTTGGTCACCGCTCGGCTCCCTCCCCGCATTGGTGCACGTCACACTACGAGACGCCGGGCGGGTTCGCCCCCGGGCTCCCGGCGCTCGCCCCGTCGGCGGCGTCGGCGCGCAGGGTGATCGTCATGCGGTGCGCTCCAGTGCCGCATGGTCGATCCCGTGGGCCAACTCCCGTCCGGACAGTAGCCGCTCGGCCTCCTCCGCCACCGTGAGGCCGAGCCGGGCCACCTCGTTGCCCTGCGAGCCCGCGAGATGCGGCGTGATGAACGCGTTCGGCAGGTCGAAGAGCGGCGAGTCGGCCGGCAGGGGCTCCGGGTCCGTGACGTCGAGGATCGCGCCGAGCCGGTCGGCGCGCAGCTCGTCGATGAGCGCGTCGTGGTCGAGGAGGGCGCCGCGCGCGGTGTTGACCAGCACCGATCCCGTGGGCATCAGGGCGAGTTCGCGACGGCCGATCAGGTGATGGGTCTCGGCGGTCTGCGGGGCGTGGATGGTCACGATGTCACTGTTACGCAGCAGGTCGTCGAGCGGCAGCAGGGAGACACCGAGAGTGGCGGCCTCCGCCTCGTCCACGTACGGGTCGGCGAGGCTCACCTTCAGGTCGAAGGGGCGCAGCAGCTCGATGAGCCGACGTCCGATGCGGGACGCGCCCACGACGCCCACGCGGCGGCCGAAGTTGCCGATGTCCTGGACGATCTCCCCGTAGGGGAAGACGCGTTGGGTGCGGAAGCGGTCACGGTGGGCGAAGAGGTCCTTGCCGGCCAGCAGGATCATGGCGAGCGTGTACTCGGCGACCGGCAGCGCGTTGGCCCCGGCCGCCGACGACACGACGAGACCGCGCTCCCAGACCGCGGGCGCGGCGAGGCCCTTGACCGAACCCGCCGCGTGCAGCACGGCCCGCAGCTTCGGCGCCGCGTCCAGCACGGCCTCGTCGATACGCGGGCAGCCCCACCCGGTGATCAGGATCTCGGCCTCGGCCAGCGCGTCCCGTACACGGGGGTCGGTGAAGTCCTCGACCACCAGAGTGGGATCGATTTCTACCGCGTCCCGCAGCCGGGCGAGCACCTCCGGTGGGAAGATCTGCGGCACGTTCTCAGTAGTCATGGCGAACAGTGCCAGGGGGCGCTCGGGCAAGGGAGGTGGCCTTCCGGGTCGGTGAACTCATCGATAGCAACCGGTCTCTACGGTAGGTGTCATGGAGTGAGGGGGTCAATGGACATGAGGTTGGGGGGTCTGCGGGCCGTTCTGTCTCTGCGGGCCGACTGTGGCTGGTCGCTCCCCCACTCTCGGCTTCGCTCGAGCGGGGGGACCCCCATGAGCGGGGGGACCCCCATCACGGCGGAGCCGCACGGTGTCACAGTCCCGCGCCCCTTACGGGGCGCCGGTCAAGGTAGCTTCCATCCGTGACCGGTTCTCATCGGCAACGGAAACTTCATGGGAGGGACGACGGATGGCAGAGCCCCTGACCAACTGGGCGGGAAACATCACATACTCCGCCAAAGAGCTGCACCGCCCGCACTCCCTCGACGCCCTCCGGACCGTCGTCGCGGAGAACGAGCGGGTGCGGGTGCTCGGCAGTGGGCACTCGTTCAACGAGATCGCCGATCCGGGCAGTGAGGGCATGCTGCTCTCGCTGACCGCGTTGCCGCCGTCGGTCGAGGTGGACACGGCGGGTCGTACCGTTCGGGTGGCGGGCGGCGTGCGGTACGCGGAGTTGGCGCGGGTGGTGCAGGGGCACGGGTTCGCGCTGCACAACATGGCCTCGCTGCCGCACATCTCGGTGGCCGGCTCGGTGGCGACCGGCACCCACGGTTCAGGCAACACCAACGGCTCGCTGGCCTCGGCCGTACGGGAGGTCGAGCTAGTCCTCGCCGACGGCTCGCCCCTCACGATCGGCCGGGGTGACGCCCGCTTCGACGGTGCCGTGACCGCTCTGGGCGCGCTCGGTGTCGTCACCGCGCTCACCCTCGACCTGGAGCCGGACTTCGAGGTCGCCCAGCACGTTTTCGGTCAACTCCCGCTCGTGGGACTGGACTTCGAGACGGTGTCGGCATCGGCGTACAGCGTGAGTCTGTTCACGGACTGGCGGCAGTCGGGCTTCGTCCAGGCGTGGGTGAAGCGGCGCACGGACCAGCCGTGGGGCGGCTTCCCGTGGGCCGCGCCCGCCACCGAGGCCATGCACCCCGTGCCGGGCATGCCCGCGATTCACTGCACCCAGCAGTTCGGTGTGCCGGGGCCCTGGCACGAGCGCCTGCCACACTTCCGGCCCGAGTTCACCCCGAGCAGCGGCGCCGAGCTCCAGTCGGAGTACCTGCTTCCGCGCCCGTACGCCCTCGACGCCCTGCGCGCCCTCGACGGGATCCGAGAGTCGATCGCGCCGGTGCTGCAGATCTGCGAGGTACGCACGGTCGCCGCCGACCAGCAGTGGCTGAGCCCTTCGTACGGGCGCGACACCGTGGCCTTCCACTTCACCTGGGTCGAGGACACGGCGGCCGTCCTGCCCGTGGTCCGGCGACTGGAGAAGGCACTCGCGCCCTTCGATCCGCGCCCGCACTGGGGCAAGGTGTTCACCGTGCCGCCGGCCGTGGTGCGCGAGCGCTGTCCGCGGATCGACGCGTTCACGGCCCTGGCCGACGAGCTGGACCCGACCGGCACGTTCCGCAACGCGTTCGTCCGCGAGGTGCTGGGCGGGTGACGGGCGGGTGACAGGCGGAGTGGTCGGCGGGTGACGGACCGCGTTTGCCCGGGATTGACGCACGGCGTGATCGGCTTCTGCCTCGCGGCGGCGCGGAGGACTTTATAAAACCCCTTTCCTAACCCCTTGTCGAAAGTCCTCGCGGGTCATAGCCTTGCGCCGCGCCGAGGCCCCCGGGCCTCGCCATGGCCTGAGGGACCGAGGGGGCACGTTCTGGTGAAGCGCACGTCACGCGACATCCGCACCGCAAACCGCTACGAGGTGCTGCGCCAGATCATCGCCCGGTCGCCCACCTCCCGCCAGGAGCTGGCGGCCGCGACCGGGCTGAGCCTCGCCACGGTCGCCACGCTGGTCGGTGAGCTGCTCGATCTCCGGATGTTGACGGAGGTCGGGTTCGAGGACTCCGCGGGTGGCCGCCCGCGGGGTCTGGTGGCCGTCAACGCGTCGGGGGGCGCGTTGATCGGCGTCGACATCGCGGAGACGTACGTGCGGGTCGAGCTGTTCGACCTCGCGCTGAACATGCTGGCCCGCGCAGCCGAGGACATGCGCCCCGGTGAGATCCGCCCGGAGCAGGTCGTCGGGCATGTCGCCACGGCCGTCGGCTCGGTGGTCGCGCAGGCCGGGGTCGAGGGCGCACGCGTTCTGGGGGTGGGCGTCAGTGTGCCCGGCCAGGTGGACCGGGAGGCGGGTGTCTCGGAGTACGCCCCGAACTGGGACTGGCACGACGTGCCGCTGCTCGACCTGCTCTCCGAGCACATCGCGTATCCCCTGTACCTCGACAATCCGCTGCGCGCCTGCGCGGTCGCCGAGCTGTGGTTCGGGGCCGCCCGAGGGCGCGGAGACGCCGTGGTGGTGAACCTCGGGACCGGGGTCGGTGCCGGGCTCGCCCTTGGCGGCGGGCTGCACCGAGGCGTGAGCAACAGCGCCGGCGAGTGGGGCCACACCACACTCGTTCTCGACGGCCGGCTGTGCCACTGCGGCAACCACGGGTGTGTGGAGACGTATGTCGGGGCGCCCGGAATCATGCTGAACCTCAGGGAGTTGAGCCCGCGCAGCCCGCTGCTCCACCCCGAGGACCAGACGGCCACGATCGACGCGCTGGCGCGTGGAGTCGCCGCCCAGGACCCGGTGGCGATCAAGGTGGTCCGGGACACCGCGCGGTACCTCGGCGCCGGTATCGCCGACCTGGTGAACCTCCTCAACCCTGAAGTGATCGTACTCAGCAGCTGGGTCGCGGCGGCGCTCGGCGAGCCGCTGCTGGCCGAGGTGCGGGAGGCCGTGGCCCGGCACGCGCTGCGACGACCGCTGGCCGCCACGGAGATCGTCCTCTCCCCCATTCCCACCGATCCGGTGTGCCTCGGCGCGGCGACCTTCGCGCTGGAGGGAGCTCTCACCTCGGTGAGCCAGAAACCGGCGGGCGGCAGAGCCGCAGCACGTCGCGCGACCACTGCCGCTGCCGCCGCCGCGAGGAGCCGTACAACACCACGTTCATGACGGCCGCGGGCCCGCCATGTCCGGTATCTCGAACCCTCCACAACGCTTCGAACCGACTTTGTCCAACCCCTTGCCGAAGCCTTAGGCGAAGGTTAACTTCCCCGCACCGCACAGCGTTTTGAGCCACCGCCGTACTCGAGACAAGGACGTCAGAATGTCGGCACTGAGCAACAGCAACTGGGACCGTCGATCCGTACTGCGAGCCGCCGCAGGGCTCGCCGCCCTCGGCCCGCTGGCCGCGTGTGGCGGCAACACCGGCCGTGAGGGCGGGGGTTCTTCGGGCAAGGCCCTCACGCAGTACTTCCACGCGTACGGGGAGGCCGGTACGCAGGAAGCCATCAAGAAGTACGCGAAGGCCTACGACGATGCCCGCGTGACCACCCAGTGGATCACCGGCAACAACTTCGAGAGCAAGCTGTTCTCGTCGCTGCTCACCGACAACGCGCCGGACGTCTTCGAGTTCCACCCTCAGCTGCAGCTGATCAAGAGCGGTCAGGTGGCGCCGCTGGACGACATCCTCGGCCCGGTCAAGGACGACTTCAACCCGGCCGACATCAAGTCGCACACGGTCGACGGCAAGGTCTACGGCGTCCGGATGATCGACGACCCGCAGTTCTTCTTCTACCGCAAGTCGGTGCTGGAGAAGGCGGGCGTGGGGGTGCCCCAGACCCTCGAAGAGCTCGCCGAGGCCGCCGAGAAGCTCACCACCGACAAGGTCAAGGGCCTGTTCATCGGCAACAGCATGGTGTCGACGAACTACGCCCTGGTGTGGGCCGCCGGCGCCGACCAGCTCAACGCCAAGAACGAGATCGCCTACCACACCGACGAGGTGGCCGCGGCGCTGAAGGTGTACCGCAAGATGTTCACCAGCGGCCACCTGCTCCTGGACGCCCCCGCCGACTACTGGGACCCGTCGGCCCTGGTCCAGGGTCTGACCGCCATCCAGTGGTGCGGCATGTGGGCCATGCCCGTGATGCAGAAGGCCCTCGGCGACGACCTCGGCATATTCCCCTTCCCCTCCGCTGCTCCCGGCGCCAAGCCCGCGGTCTACAACGGCGGCTGGTCCATGTTCGTCAACGCCAAGGGCAAGAACGTCGACCTGGCCAAGGAGTACGTGAAGTGGCTCTGGATCGACCAGAAGGAGTACCAGGAGGACTGGGCGCTCAGCTACGGCTTCCACATCCCGCCGCGCACCTCGATCGCCGAGACCGCCACCAAGCTCAAGTCGGGCCTGCCCGCTGAGGGCGTCAAGCTGTTCACCGACTACGGGCGCTTCGACAACATCTCCTGGACCCAGGCGATGATCACCGCGTTCGAGGAAGTGATCGCCAACTCCGTCCGCAAGGGCACGGACCCGGAGAAGGCCCTCGACGCCGCGGACAAGAAGGTCAACCTGGAACTCAAGAAGCTCTTCGGATAGGCCGACGGACAGGTATCGAGATGTCGACCACCACGACGCGCGATGCCACGCGCCCCGCCCCGGCCAAGGTCTCCAAGACCAAGCCGCGGCGGGGCCTGCAGGGCAGCACGCTCAACTTCTGGCTCTTCACGGGCCCGTTCCTCATCGGTCTGCTGATCTTCGTCTACATCCCCATCGGATGGAGCGCCTGGCTCAGCTTCTTCGAGGCGCGCTACACCGTCACGCCCGACAAGTTCGTCGGCTTCGACAACTACAAGCTGATGCTGACGAACGGCGACTTCACCAAGTCGCTCGTCACCTTCACCGTCTTCGCCGCGATCATCGTGCCGGTCACCTGGGCACTGTCGCTCGGCCTGGCGCTGATGGTGCACCGGCTGCGGTTCATGAAGGCGTTCTTCCGGTCCGTCTTCTTCCTGCCGACGGCGTGCAGCTTCGTCGCCGCCTCGCTGATCTGGAAGATGTCCATCTTCAGCGGTGTCCGCTTCGGTCTGATGAACACCATCCTCAACGTGTTCGGGATCGAGAACGTCGCCTGGCTGGCCGACCCCAACCCGCCCTGGTACTGGCTGGTCATCGTCACCGTCCGGCTGTGGCTCCAGGCCGGCTTCTACATGATCCTGTTCCTGGCGGCCCTGCAGAACATCCCGCCGGAGCTCTACGAGGCCGCCGCGATCGACGGCGCCAAGCCGGGCTGGCAGACCTTCCGGTACATCACGCTGCCCCAGCTGAGGGCCACGTCGACGGCGGTGATCCTGCTGCTGCTGGTGGCCGCGTATCAGGCGTTCGACGAGTTCTTCAACCTGCTCGCCAAGACGACCTGGGGCCGTCCGCCCCTCGTCGAGCTGTACTACACCGCCCTGGGCGACGACCAGGACTACGGCGCCGGCAGCGCGGGCGCGGTCATCCTGACCCTGCTGATCTGCATGGTGACGATGCTCCAGGGCAGGTTCATGGGCTTCGGAAGGGGGGAGGAGACCAAGTGACGACCCTCATGGAAACCCGCAAGACCGACGTCGAACCTCCGAAGAAGCGCGAGCGCAGGCGCGACCGGCGTGGTGTCTTCGGCTCCGCCGGTCTCTACACCGCCACCGGCATCTGCGCCCTGCTCTTCCTGGTCCCCTTCTACCTGATCATCCGCAACGCCCTCTCCACGGACGCCGAAATCACCGGCGAGGACTGGCAGTTCTTCCCCACGGACATCCAGTGGGGCAACATCACCGAGCTGTTCGACGACCCGACGGTCCCGTTCGCCCAGTCCCTGTGGAACTCGACGGTCGTCGGCGTCCTGCACACCGTCGGCACCCTGCTGGTCTGCTCGCTCGCGGGATACGGCCTCGCCCGGATCCCGTACAAGCACGCGAACAAGATCTTCTACGCGGTCCTGGTGACCCTGATGGTCCCGGCCGCCGTGACCTTCGTACCGAGCTTCGTGCTGGTCTCGTCGCTCGGCTGGGTGTCGAGTATGCAAGGTCTCATCGTTCCGGGGCTCTTCAGTGGTTTCACCTGCTTCCTGTTCCGGCAGTACTTCCTGGGGTTCCCCAAGGAGCTGGAGGAGGCGGCGCGCGTGGACGGGCTCGGGTACTGGGGTGCGTACTGGCGCATCGTGGTGCCCAACTCGCTGAACTTCTTCGCCGCGATCGCCACCATCACCTTCATCAGCGGCTGGAACGCCTTCCTGTGGCCCCTGGTCATCGGTCAGGATCAGGAGGCGTGGACCGTACAGGTCGCGCTCTCCTCGTACATGACCAACCAGACCGTCAACTTCCATCTGATCTTCATGGCCACGGCCATCTCGATCCTGCCTCTGGTGCTCGTGTTCCTCTTCCTCCAGCGCTGGCTGGTGCAGGGGGTCGCGCAGACCGGCATCAAGGGCTGACCTAGGAGACCGATGTCTTTCCGCACCACCACATCCGTCGACTACGTCGAGGACGTCTCGCCCGGGAGCGGCGCGCTGCCGCCCCGGGCGTGGTACGCGTCCTCGGACGCCGCTTCCCTTTCGCTGAACGGCAGTTGGCGTTTTCGGCTGTCGGCGACGGCCGACGCCGAGGACGACTCCTTCGCGGCGGAGGGGTTCGACGCCGGGTCCTGGGCCGAGGTGTCGGTACCGGGCCACTGGGGACTCCAGGGGCACGGCTCGCCGATCTACACCAACCACCTCTACCCGTTCCCGGTGGATCCGCCGAGGGTGCCGACGGAGAACCCGACGGGTGACCATCTGCGGGTCTTCGACCTGCCTTCGTCGTGGCCTTCGGACGGTGGGGGCGTGCTCCGTTTCGACGGGGTCGAGTCCTGCGCCCGGGTGTGGCTCAACGGCACGGACATCGGCGAGTTCAAGGGATCCCGGCTGCCGCACGAGTTCGCGGTCGGGCATCTGCTGAAGCCGACGGGGAACGTGCTCGCCGTCCGCGTTCACCAGTGGTCGGCGGGCTCGTACCTGGAGGACCAGGACCAGTGGTGGCTGCCGGGCATCTTCCGGGACGTCACACTGCTGCACCGGCCGGCGGGCAGCGCGCTCGACTTCTTCGTGCACTCCTCGTACGACCATCTCGAAGGCACCGGGACCCTGCGCGTCGACTCCGACGTCGACGGCCGGGTCCTCGTGCCCGAGTTGGACATCGATGTCGCGACCGGCGAGTCCGTGACCGTGCCGGTCCGGCCGTGGACCGCCGAGACGCCCCGGCTGTACGACGGGACGCTGGTCACGGAGGGCGAGCGGGTGCCGCTGCGCATCGGCTTCCGTACGGTCGTGCTGGCGGACGGCCTGATCAAGGTCAACGGCAAGGCGGTCCTCTTCAGGGGCGTCAACCGGCACGAGTGGCACCCCGAGCGTGGCCGCGCCCTGGACCTGGAGACCATGCGCCAGGACGTGCTGCTCATGAAGCGGCACAACATCAACGCCGTGCGCACGTCCCACTATCCGCCGCACCCGGCCTTCCTCGACCTGTGCGACGAGTACGGGCTGTGGGTCATCGACGAGTGCGACCTGGAGACGCACGGCTTCACCGAGCAGGCCTGGCGCGACAACCCGGTGGACGACGACCGCTGGACCCCGGCGCTCCTCGACCGCGCGTCCCGCATGGTCGAGCGCGACAAGAACCACCCGTCGATCGTCATCTGGTCCCTCGGTAACGAGGCCGGCACCGGGCGTGGGCTCACCGCCATGGCCGAGTGGATCCGCGGCCGGGACGGCTCGCGGCTCATCCACTACGAGGGCGACTGGGACTGCCGCGACACGGACATGTACTCCCGCATGTACGCCGACCACGCCGAGACCGAACGGATCGGCCAGGGCCTCGACGGCGGCACCCTGAAGCGTCGTCAACTCCCCTTCATTCTCTGCGAGTACGGGCACGCCATGGGCAACGGCCCCGGTGGCATCGCCGACTACCAGCGGATCTTCGAGACGTACGACCGGATCCAGGGCGGCTTCATCTGGGAGTGGATCGACCACGGCATCAAGGACGAGCGGTACGGCTTCGCGTACGGCGGTGACTTCGGTGAGGAGCTGCACGACGGGAACTTCGTCTGCGACGGGCTGATCTTCCCGGACCGGACGCCGTCGCCGGGGCTCGCCGAGTACAAGAAGGTGATCGAGCCGGTCCGTATCGAGAGTGACGGTGCGGACGGGACGGTCCGGATCACCAACGGCTACGACTTCGCGGACCTGTCGGCGCTGGCCTTCGAGTGGTCGTACGAGGTCGACGGCGAGACGGTCGAGGCGGGAGCCCTGAACGTGCCCGCGCTCGCGCCGGGCGAGTCGGCGCAGGTGAAGCTGCCGGAGCCACCGGCGGACACGCGTGAGGCGGAGAGCCGGTGGACAGTTCGGGCGGCACTCGCCGCCGACACGGCGTGGGGGTCGAAAGGGCATCTGGTGGCGTGGGTCCAACTGCCCTTCTCTGAACGCCCGTTGGTGACCGTCGCCGCCAGTGAGCGCCCTGTCCTCGACGATCAGGGGTGCATCACGCTCGGGCCCGCCGTCTTCGGCGCCCGGACCGGCGAGCTGGCGACGATCAACGGGATCGACGTCATCGATCTGAAACTCGACGTGTGGCGGGCTCCCACCGACAACGACGAGGGCGCGGAGTGGCAGCCGGACACCCGCTACGGAGCGCTGTGGCGCAAGCTCGGTCTGCATCGGATGCAACACCGACTGGACGCCGTCGAGTTGAGCGACGACGCCCTCACCGTACGCACCCGGGTGGCACCGGCCGCCGCGGAGGTGGGCCTGCGCACGGTCTACCGGTGGACGTCCGACGGGACACGGCTGAGGCTGACCGTGTCCGTGGCCCCCGAGGGCGACTGGAACGTGCCGCTGCCACGGCTCGGCATCCGCCTGGGGCTGTTCGCCGGCAACCGGGTGAAGTGGCACGGCGGCGGGCCCGGCGAGGCGTATCCGGACACCAACTCGGCCTCGATGCTGGGGCGTTGGGAGTCCACGGTGGACGACTTGCAGACCCCGTACGTCCGTCCGCAGGAGAACGGCGCCCGTGCCGACGTCCGCTGGGCGGAGATCAGCTGGGGGGAGGACTTCTCCGCGCTGCGTGTCGAGGGCGAGCCGGAGTTCTGGTTCACCGCCCGCCGCTGGACGAGCGAGGATCTGGACGCGGCCGAGCATCTGACCGATCTGACGCCCGGCGACACCGTGTGGGTCAACCTCGACCACGGCCAGCACGGCATCGGCTCGCAGTCGTGCGGTCCGGGCACGCTGCCGCAGTACTTCCTGCGGGCCGAGCCGACGGAGTTCTCGTTCGTCTTCTCGGCGACGGATTAGTCCAACTCGTTGATCAATTAATCCATTGACCGATTGATCGACATTCTGACACCGTCGTGACGTCCTCCGCGGCCGGTCGACTCCCGTCGACCGGCCGCGATTCACGTGCCCTGCAAGGGAGTCCCCGACGTGAGCGGCAGTATCGAGGTCCGCGGCCTGTCCCGGACCTTCCACACCACCGTGCGCCGCCCCGGCTTCCTGGGCGCGGTGCGGTCCCTCGTCAATCCGGAGCGGGTCGCCAAAGAGGCCGTCTCCGACATCACCTTCGACGTCTCCCCCGGCGAACTCCTCGCCCTGCTCGGCCCGAACGGCGCCGGCAAGTCCACCACCATCAAGATGCTCACCGGCATCCTCACCCCCACGTCCGGCGAGGCACGGGTCGCGGGCGTCGTCCCGTACGAGGAGCGGGAGCGCAACGCGCGCAACATCGGCGCGGTGTTCGGGCAGCGCACCCAGCTGTGGTGGGACCTGCCGGTGCGGGAGTCCTTCGCGATCCTGCGCGACATCTACGACGTGCCGGAGGCCGAACACCGCGCCAGGCTGGGCGAGTTCGACGAGCTCCTCGACCTGTCCTCGTTCTGGGACACCCGCGTACGGCATCTCTCGCTCGGCCAGCGCGTGCGCTCCGACCTGGCCGCCGCGCTGCTGCACGATCCGCCGGTGGTGTTCCTCGACGAGCCGACCATCGGTATGGACGTGGTGGTCAAGGAGCAGGTGCGCGAATTCCTCCGGTACCAGGTGGAGGAGCGCGGGCGCACGGTACTGCTCACCACGCACGACATGACGGAGGTCGAGCGGCTCGCCGAGCGGGTCGTCCTGATCAACCACGGGCGGCTGGTCCTGGACGGCTCGCTGGACGAGATCCGCCGGAAGTTCGGCTCGACCTGGCAGGTGCGAGCCACACTCGCCGATCCGCACGCGCCCGTCGAGTCGCTGCCGGGGATCGCGCTGCTGCGGCGGGAGGGCCCGCAGGTCGTCTTCGGTCCGGAGGGGCTGGACGGGCCGGACGCCTCCGCGGCTCCCACCGTCCACCAGGCGCTGAAGCAGGTCATCGAGCGGTACGAGGTGACCGACATCGCCCTGGACGAGGCCGACCTGGAGGACGTGATGCGGGCGGCGTACGCCCAGGCGGGGGGCGAGTGACCGTGGCCGTCCTGCGTGCCTGGCGGGTCACTCGCGTCACCCCGCTCGGCGAACTCCACACCCCGCCCCGAATGACCGCCGCACTGCTGCGGCTGACCGTGCAGATGGTGCTCGTGGCCTCGCTCTGGCGCGGCCTGTACGCGGCGACGGGCACGACCGCCGGCCTCTCCCGCGACCAGGCTGTCACGTACGCCGTACTGGCCGTACTGGCCACCCGCATACGGGAGTTGGACCAGTTCGCGGGCCGGGACAGCGTGATCCAGCACATGCACTTCGGCACGATCGTGTACTGGTATCTGCGCCCGATGTCGCCCCAGCGCTACTACGCGCTCCGGGCCCTCGGCGAGCAGCTGTACGGCCTGGTGTGGGTGCTCGCCGGATACGTGGTCCTGCTCGCGGCGGGGGTGGTGGATCCGCCCGAGTCGGCCGCTGTGGCAGGGGTGTTCGCGGTGAGCGCGCTGCTCGGCCAGTGGGTCCTCTACTACGTGATGCTCGCCATCGACCAGCTGTGCTTCTGGACGCTCCGCAACGGTGCCGCGATGCTGATCCTGATCTTCGCGCAGAACCTGCTGTCCGGGGTGTACGCGCCGCTGTGGTTCTTCCCCGACTGGTTCATCACCATGAGCGCCTTCCTGCCGTTCCAGGCGACGCTCAGTGTGCCGCTGTCGCTGTACGTGGGTCGTATCGAACTGTCCGACGCGGGACCGCAGTTGGCCCTGCAGGCCGCTTGGGTGGTGGCCCTCGCGCTGCTCACCCGGCTGCTGTGGCGGCGGGCTGCCCGGCGCGTGATCTCGCAGGGAGGCTGATATGTCGTTGCGGGCTTTTCGCGTCGCGTGGCGCATCACGCGGCTCAACTTCAGGGCGCAGCTGGAGTACCGGTCCGAGTTCCTGATGATGATCGCTATCGGTGCGGTCTGGCAGGTGTCGGTGATCGTGTTCGCGACCGTGCTGCTCACCCGGTTCACCGGGATGGGCGGCTGGCAGAGCGCGGACGTCCTGCTGATCGCGGCGATCCGAATGCTGGCGCACGGGCTGTTCGTGCTGTTTCTGGGGCGAGTACACGGGATCGGCCAGCACATCCAGGAGGGGGTGATCGACACGTACCTCGTCCGCCCGATGCCGGTCTACCGCCAACTCCAGCTACGCGTCTTCCCCACGAACGCGATCGGCGACCTGACGGTGGCGGCGGGTCTGATGGCGGGGGCGCTCAGCCGCAGCGACCTCGACTGGAACGCGGGCCGGATCACGTACCTCATCGTCTGCGTGCTCGGCGGGATGCTCCTGGAGGCCTCCCTGTTCACGGTGGTGGCGTGTGCCTCGCTGCGCTTCCCGGCCGCCGACTACTGGGGCCGCTGGCTGGAGGAGCTGCTCGGCACGTTCGGCAGCTATCCGCTCAACGTGCTGCCGAAGGCGGTCGGCGGTTTCCTCACCTTCGGCCTCCCGCTCGCCTTCGTCGCGTACTTCCCGGCCGCGGTGCTGACCGGGCACGGGGGCGACTCCGGGGTGCCGTACTGGCTGGCGGCCGTCTCCCCGCTGCTGGGAGCTGTCGCCTATCTGGGGTCCCGGGTGCTGTGGCGGTGGAGTCTGCGGCACTACACCGGGGTGAACGGATGAGCACGACGGCGACATCGGGACCCAGGTCAGGCAGGGCCGGGTGACCTCTCCGGACGCGCCAGGCGCACCGGGGTGAACAGTGCCAGTACGGCGATGAGCAGGCAGCACGCACCGGCGACCACGCCGACCGCGGCCGTGCCATGGCGCTGCGCGGCCCAGGTGAGAACGGCCGCGCCGACCGGGGCCGCCGAGTAGTGGATGGTCCAGAACGCGGAGGTGACCCGCCCCAGCAGGTGCTCGGGAGTCACCTCCTGCCGCAGGGACATGGAGCAGGTACCCGCCATGCTGGTGAAGCCCAGAAACGCCGCGGCGAAGGCGGCGACGGCCGGCACGCTGCCGGCCCAGCCCACTCCCGCCAGCGCGAATCCACAGACGGCCACGGCGCCGATCCAGGTCCGGCCGAAGCCGAGTCTGCGGCGCACCGGGGCCACGAGAAGGGCTCCGGCGATCGTGCCGAGCGCGCCGACCGCGAAGACGGTGCCGACCGTGCCGTCGTCCCGGCCGAGGTCGTGCTTGAGGTGGTAGATGAGCAGGTCGTTCAGACCGAGCGTCAGGAAGCTGAAGAAGGACAGCAGGACGGTCAGGACACGCAGCACCGGGTGCCGGATCAGAAAGGACGCCCCGGCGAGCAGGTCCTTCCCCAGCCGCTGGCGGACCGCGGCGGCTCCCCGTCCGGGATGTGTGCCGCCCTTGAACCTTACGAAGCTGACGCAGACCGCCGACACACCGAAGCTCGCCGCGTCCACGCCGACGGCGGCCGCGGGCCCCGACCACGCCGCAACGAGGCCCGCGCACACCGGACCGACCACCCCGGCCGCCGCCGCGGTCGCGTTCAGCCTGCCGTTGGCCTCCGTGATCCGCTCGGCGCCGACCAGGTTCCGGACGACGGTGACGTACGCGACGGAGAACAGCATGCCGACGGCCTCGCACAGCGGCAGGATCACGTAGAGCAGCCAGATCTGCTGCCCGAAGATCCAGACCAGCGGAATGACCGCGTACAACACCATGCGGACGAGGTCGCAGCCGATGAGCAGCTTCCTGCGGTCCACCCGGTCCACCACGACGCCGGCGAAGACTCCGGCCACGACCGAGGCCGCCCCGCCGACCGCGGTCAGCAGACCCATTTGCGCGACGGACCCGGTGGCGTGCAGCACGAGCAGCGGCAGGGCGATCAGGGCGAAGGAATCCCCGAGGACGGACAAGGTCTGCGCCGCCCAGAAGACACCGAAGTTCCGCTCCCGCGACAACGGACGCGCGCCCTGCGGCAGCGGCTCACGGGCAGCGGACGAACCGGTGGCGGATGCAGCGGCCGCGGATTCACCGGCAGCAGACTCACCGGTAGCGGACCTCCCGGCAGCGGATTCAGGTTCCGTGGACACATAACCCCCGCGCCACACAGCCCCCTCGCCCCGGTCCCGAAGCAATCAGCCTAAACCGGCGGCGCGCGGAGTCAAATGCCGCCCGAGCGATCCGCGTCGGGCCGGTGCTGCCGGAGGTCGCGGGCCGTCTGGCCGTACTGCGACTTCAGTGCGCGGGCCAGGTGGCGTGGGTCGTGGATGCCCCAACGGGCGGCGACGGCAGCCGTCGTACGGCCGTCGTGGGCCGGGTCCAGGAGGTCGCGGCGGACGCGTTCGAGGCGTTCGGCGCGCAGCCAGGCCGCGAAGGGGATGCCGGTGCGGCGGAAGAGGCGGTGCAGCTGACGGGCCGAGATGCCGTGGGCCGCGGCCACCGACTCGACGCACAGGGACGGGTCGGAGATGTTCGCCAGGGCGTAGACGCGGATGCGGTCGACGAGTTCGGTCGCCGTGTCCATCCGTCCGGGTTCGGTCTCGGTGAAGGCCGCGGTCAGCAGGGACACCAGGGCGTCGCCCACGTGCGCCTGAGCCGGTCCCGCCAGTTCGTCGAGATGACGGCCGAGGCCCAGCAGGAACGTGGCGAGCACCGCCGGCGCACCGGTGTCGGCGGGCAGCCGCCTGGCCACCCGGCCGGCGACGAGGTCGGCGTGCCGCCCCAGCTCGGTGCGCGAGATGCCGACCGCAATGACATCGCATCCGTCGACGACCTCGAGCCGGTACGGGCGGGTCATGTCGAAGACCACGAAGTCACCGCTGTGGGCCCGGGATTGGGTACCTTCCTGGTCCGCGGTGGCGGGTTTCGACCGGTGCAGGGTCAGCTTCAGCAGGTCGGGGTCGGAGGAGGAGATCGCGCGGGGTGACCGCTGGACCAGATGCCCCGATCCCCGGACCCGCGCCACCGCCGCGCGCCCCACCACCGCCGCGTCGATGTCGGCCCGGAAGGGGTTCGCCTGCGCGTGCGCGTCCGGGGCGGTCACGGCGAGCGGCGCCAGGACCGTGGAGGCGGCCGTCTGTAACTCGTCGATGGTGGCGTGGTGTACGTGTAAGGCGCCACCGTCCATGGAGCCGCTCCCTGCCCGCCTCGTGCCTGCCTGCCTGCCTTGTGTCTGTCTGCCCGAGTCTCATGTCCGTATATCCGTTGACGTACACGGGAGTTACCCGGTTCCGCGTCGCGAATCGGTGACGGTTCGGGCGCGATGTGGAGACTCGGCGGGGTGTTGCTTCCGTAGCGTGTTTCCGGGGGAGCGACGTCGGCTGGAACCTTCACCACAGTTCCAGCCGACTGCTCCGGTCACCGGCCGTGTGGCCGTACTTCCGCTAGGGGCAGCTGATCCGCGTGTCTCCCGCGTCCGTCGTGCACGAGTCCGTGCCGGAACCTCCGTTGGCCGTGTCGTTGCCGAAGACGTTGTCGACGGTGTTGAGCCGGTCGCTGCCGGAGTTGCCGATCAGGTTGTCGTTGCCGGGGCCGCCGTTCAGGGTGTCGTTGTGGAAGCCGCCGTCGAGGCGGTCGTTGCCATGGCCGCCGTACACGGTGTCGTAGCCGTAGCTCGCGTTGACGGAGTCGTCGCCGCTGAGGGCGCAGATCACGTCGTTGCCGAAGCCGCCGTTGAGGACGTCGTTGCCGCTGGTGCCGATTCTGGTGCAGCCGCGGGCGTTGTTGACCGTGGTGGTCGCCGTCGCGCTGTTGTTGCCGGAGTTCGGATCGGTCTGGGCGGCGGTGACCGTGGCCCGGTCGGAGAGAGTGCCGGTGGCCCTGGGCTCGGCGACGACCGTCACGACGGTGCCGGTTCCGGGGGCGAGGGTGCCGAGGGCGCAGGTCGCGCCGGTGGCACTGGTCGTGCAGGTGCCCTGGCTGGGGGTGGCCGAGATCACCGAGGCCGCGGGGCCGGTGAGCGTGTCGGTGAGGGTGACGCCGGTGGCCGAGTCGGTGGTGCTGTTGTTGGTCACCGTCACGGTGTACGTGGCGCGGTCGCCGATGCTGACCGTGCCGGTGCCGGTCTTGCCGACCGCCAGGTCCACGCCGGCCGGCGGCGGGGGCGGGGGCGGCGGGGTGCCGGCGCCACCGAGGTAGCGGGCCAGGGCACGGTCGTCGCCGCTGCTGCCGTACGCGACGATCCTGCCGTCGGACTGCAGGGCGAGGCTGAGCACCGCGGCACCCTCGGCGCCGAAGTCGGTGGTCGTCCTGCCCCCGGTGCCGAAGCCGGTGTCCGGGGAGCCGTCTGGGTTGTAGCGGGCCAATGCGAAGTCGCCGCCGGCGGCGCCCCCGGCGACGATCCGGTCGTCCGGCTGGACCGCGAGCTCCCGCACCGCGCTGCCGGGGCCGAAGTCGGTGGTCACGACGCCGCCGGTGCCGAAGCCGCCGTCGAGGCCGCCGTCGCTGTTGTAGCGCACCAGTGTGAAGTCGTCGCCGGTCGATCCGGAAGCGACGATCTTGCCGCTCGACTGCACCACCACGGCCCGGCCCCAGTTGTAGCCGCCCAGGTCCGTGGTGACCCGGCCGTCACCGCTGAACGAGGTGTCGGGACTGCCGTCGGTGTTGTAACGGGCGACCGCGAAGTCGAAGGAGGTGCTGCCGGAGTATCCGACGACGACGATGCGGCCGTCCGGACCGAACGCCATGTCGTAGCCCAGCGCGCCGCCCTCGAACGTGGTGGTGACCCGGCCGTCACCGCCGCCGAAGCTCGGGTCAGGACTGCCGTCCCCGGGAAGGTAACGGGCCACCGCGAACCGTCCGCCGCTCTGGCCCGCGGCGACGATCCGTCCCTCGCTGTCCACCAGGACCGCCTGGGCGTCGTCGGCACCGCCGGAGCCGAAGTCGGTACGGAGCCAGCCGTCGCCGCCGCCGAACGTGGTGTCGAGGCTGCCTTCGGCGGTGTAGCGGGCCACCGTGAACCAGCAGCAGCCGCCCTCCGGCCTCTCGGTCCGGCCGACCACGACGATCTTCCCGTCGGGCTGGAGCGCCACCGAGTGCGCCTGGTCGTCGCCGCCCTCGAAGTCGGTGACCACCTCGCCACCGGTGCCGAACGAGGTGTCGACTGTGCCGTCGGCGTTGTGTCGCTTCACGGAGAAGTCAGTGGGGGACGTGGTGCCCCATTCGGTTCCGGCCGTGACGATCCGGCCGTCGGGCTGAAGGGCTACCTCTTCGCCTTCCGAGAAGTACGCGAAGTAGTCCTGATCGATGGAGACCCTGCCGCCGGTGCCGAAGGAAGGGTCCAGGTCACCGGGTGCGGCCAGGGCGCTGTTCGGCAGGGCGAGCACAAGCGCCAGCCCCGCGGCGAGCGCCATGACGGCTCGTTCCGTGAGCGAGCGGTGGCGGCCCGGGGGCCGGGAAGTAAGGGTGGGCATGCGCAAAGGCTCCGGATGCCCGTACGAGACCTTCGGTCGGCTGGCCGGGGATGGGCCCAGTGGACGCCGGAGTTCCACCCGCCGGAGTGACGGCAGCCGGCCTGCTTGTCAGTACGGACTGGCGTCCACGCTGCCAACGCAGTTGAGGAAATCGGTGCTGTCGGCCCACTGGTCCACGCTTCCCGTCAGCGGCAGAACGCGCAGTTCCGGGTCGGTGACCGTCCGGCTCAGGGCGTGGACGAAGCGCTCGGCGTGCAGGACCAGGAACGGGCGGCCGTGATAGGGACGGCGGGCCGGGTCGACGGGCTCCGCCGGCCCTGTCGTGTTCTGGAGGGCGCCGATCGCCTCGTACGCGTCGCACAGATGCCGTTCCCGGTCCGCGTGCTCCGTCGCCGCGAGCGCCCCGCGCAGCGACGGGGTGAGGTCACCGGCCATCGGCAGCCGTGCGAATGCGCTGCCGAGCCACTTGCCGTACGGCGCGTACCGCCGCTCCAGCAGGAAGCACAGCCGCATCAGGTCACGGACGAGCCGCCCGGCGACCACCGCCGAGCCGAGCTCGTCGCCGACCTCCGCGCAGCGGCCGACGAACGCCTCCTCCTGGGAGAGCCGTTGCCACTGGCAGGCCAGCAGGTAACACCACACCTGGTCGGGGTACCAGGCGAGACGCCGCCGCACCTCGTCCAGCGCGCCGAGCCCGTCGTGGAACACCGCACCCGCGGTGACCTCCGCGAGTCGCTGCTGGGGCATCGACAGCCAGTCGCGCACGGTCGGTTCCGCGGCGTGCGCGTCCACGCCGAGCCGCCCGGTCAGCCAAGCCCCGAGCCCGTCCACCGACACCCGGTGGTCGACCGGACCGTCGGTCGTCTCCATGTGTCCGGACGCCGGGTCCAGCGCGTCGTCCCGGTGCCGGAAATGGGTGGGCCAGCCGCGCACCTGCTTGGGCAGGCGCTCGGCCAGGAGCCGGTGGATCCGCTCACCGTGCTCGCCGACGTCCTCGGCGGACAGGAACAGATTCAGCCGCGGCCCCCACTCGTGGTCCGCGGACCGTGGGGTGTCGAAGCCGAGCACCTCCGAACCCGAGCCGATCCGCGCGGCCGTGTACCGCAGCCCCGGACACGCCTCGGCGAGCAGCGGCCGCACCGCCTCCTCGTACAGGATCCGGGACAGTTCGAGGCCGGGCACGAACGCGGCTGAGATCGGCATGGGCTCACCCTGCACGGAGCCGGACCTCCTCAACCACCGAATTAACGGCGGCTCAGTGGTTCGCGCAGCACGGTGTCGGATCCGGCACCTCGAACGGGACGAGCATGCCGCCCGCGGCGGGCATGAGGGTCAGGACGAGTTCGCCGTTCTGCCACTGCGGCCGTACGTGACTCCTCGTCATGACTCGCTGGTCCGACGGTGGATCGCCGGGCGAGCCGAGGGCGGTGACGCGGTCGATCGCGGAGGCCGACAGTAGTTCCGCGACCGTCACCGTGCCGGTCAGGGCATCGACACCCGGGTAGACGACGGCCCGGCCCACCTCGTCGGGTGCGCCGGCCGTCACCTCGTACCCCTTGGCCGTTAGCCGGCGTGCCGTCTCGGGGTCCGCCGTGGTGAACGACAGCAGGACGCGCGGTCGTTCGCCCCGCACCAGGTGGGTACAGCCGAACCCGCCCTCCGGCAGGGCGAGTTCGGCTGCCATCACCTGGAGCAGGTGATCGGCGTCTCGCAGGTCCCTGACCCCCGCGTCCACCCCGCAGACGTACGGTGTCACGAGGGCAGGACCCACACCGGGTTGGAGTAGAACCACAGGTCGCGCCACGGGTCCGCGTCGCCGACGACGTCGATGGCCGGGCCCGCCGGGTCGACTGCCGCACCCATCGCGCCCACGGCGGACCGGTTGCCGTCGGAGCCGCGCAGGCGGACGTACAGCGGGCGGTCGACGCGGCCGAGCGCGTAGGTGAGCCGGACCGTGCCGGTGGACTTGTCCACCTCGTACGACTTGACGACCTTCGCCGTCGGCGCGGTGAACGTGTCCTTGTCGGCGACCGGGCCTGTGACATCGCCCTGGATGACGTCCACGCGGGCCAACTTCGGCACGAAGCCCGCCCAGTTGGCGCCGTCGGCCAGCGCGACGTCCACGGTCAGCGTGACGTTCGTGCCCTTCTTGACGTGCAGCGCGCCGCCGAGCGTCGCCCAGCGGCTGCCGCCCGAGACCCGGACGTCGAGACCGCTGATGAGCTGACCGTGGTCGACCCACACGCGCCCGGCCCGGATGCCGTCCATGACGGCCGCGTACGAGAAGCCGTCGGCGCCGACGTGGGTACGGCTGTACTGGCCGGGCCAGTAGTCGCCCTGGGTGGTGTCGATCTTCCCGCCGTACACCGGGTCCTCGTACTTGCCGTTGGCGTTGAAGTCGCCGCCGGGCCCGCGCACGGCGGTGTCCGCGTAGACCTGGTGCGAGTCGGAGTTGGCGCTGATCCACCAGGCCTTGCCCTCGGCGAGCAGGCTGTCCCACAGGCCGCCGACGGTTGCGGTCATCCAGTCGAAGCCGCCCCAGGTGCGGTAACTCTCCAGCGGGTAACCGGCGAAGGAGTTGGCGCTCGGGTTGTTGTCGTAGATGCCGCGAGCCCGGCCCGCTCCGAGAGGTCCGGGAAGACCGGCGGCCTGGTGGCCCGGCGCCCCCTCGAAGCCGACGGCTATCTGGTGGCTCGCGGGGGTCGCGTCACGCCAGGCGCGGATCTCGTGCGGGGAGTCGACGCCGCGCCGCGCCGGGTGGTTGGCGAGCATCAGGGCGTCCTTGACCTTGCTCCGCCGCACCTGCTCACCGAGGAAGGTGAGGCCCGCGACGGCGAGCGCCTCGTTGGCGGGCGTCGAGTCGGAGGCGCCCTTCACACTGCCGTCGTAGTCGGTCTCGAACTGCTTGAGGACGGAGACCTCGTTCTTGCCGGGGTGTACGAAGACCGTGCCGTGCTCGGCGCCCGGGATGTTCCACTCCAGGCCCTGGAAGACGAGGGTGTCCTCGTAGGCGTCCCGGGCCGCCTTGATGTCCGGGTTGACCTTGTCCACACCGATCTTGGCGTGCGTCGTGCTGCCGTGGTCCGTGATGACCAGCCAGTCCATGCCGTGCTTGGCACCCTGCCGGACCTGGTCGACGACGCGGTACTTGCCGTCGCTGCTGTACTGGGTGTGGATGTGGTGGTCGCCGGCCAGCCAGAGGAAGCCCTTCCCTCTCCGGCTGCCCGCCGAGGTCTGCGCTGCGGCCGCCGCACCGGCCTGCCCGCCGAGCACACCGGCCGCCGCGAGGCCCGCGCCGAGGAGTCCCGCGCGGCGCAGCATGGAGCGGCGTGACTGCTGGTCGGGGGTCAGGGCCTCGTCGGGTACGGAGGTGTCGAAGGCCGCGGGCAGGGCCGTACCGCCACCGTGATCATGAGCGTGGTCGTGGTCGTGATGGTGGTGGTGATGTCCGTGCCCCATGTCGGCCTCCTGTGTCCGGCGCCGCCGATGCGGCCGCGCGGTATGGAGACTCGATGTGAAACATGAACTTCGAACGACCGCGGGGTGATCCCCGGGCGACCCGAACACGGCAGATCGCCTCGGCTCTCACTGTTTCCCCAACAGACCTTGTACGTCACACTGGTTGACCTTGAACCTGAGCACCGTTCATGTTCCCCGCCGTTCTTCCACCCCCTTTCTGTTTCCTCCGACTGGAGACACCCCCCATGAGAAGACTCATCGGCACCCTGATGGCCGGCGCGCTGGCCGTCGCCGGGCTCACCGCCGCCGCCACGGCACCCGCCGCTGCCGCCGCCCCTTCTTCGGGCACCTTCAACGTCCTCACGTACAACGTCGCGGGCCTCCCGGAGGGCCTGAGCTCCGGCAATCCGGAGAGGAACACCCCGCTGATCTCCCCGCGGCTCGGGGCGTACGACATCGTGAACGTGCAGGAGGACTTCAACTACCACGCGGCGCTGTACGCGGGCGACAACCACCCGCACCGCACGGCGACCAGCGGTGGCGTGCCCTTCGGCGACGGCCTCAACACCCTCTCGGACTACGCCTTCGAGGACTTCGAGCGGGTGAAGTGGAACGACTGCACGGGCACCAACTGCCTTACGCCGAAGGGCTTTTCACTCGGCCGGGTCCGGATCGCCGAGGGTGTGTTCGTCGACCTCTACAACGTGCACACGAACGCGGACTCGACGGACGACGCCCTCGCCGCCCGCCGGAAGAACGTGGACCAGCTCTCGGACTTCATCCAGGCGAACTCCTCGGGCAACGCGGTGATCGTCATGGGCGACACCAACACCCGCTACACGCGCACGGGCGACAACATCCGCACGCTCGCGTCCGAGAACGGCCTGACCGACGCATGGGTCCAGCTGGCCCGCGGCGGCAGCGCGCCCGCGCAGGGCAGCGAGGCGATCGTCTGCCCCGAGACCGCGCCGACGAACACCTGCGAGGTCGTCGACAAGATCCTCTACCGCGGCAGCGACCTGGTGAACCTCTCCGCCACCCGCTACAACAACGAGTGGTCGAAGTTCCTGGACTCGGCCGGTGCCAACCTCTCCGACCACTTCCCGCACACGGTCGACTTCTCCTGGAAGCTGTCCTCGACCCTCCGGGCCAGTGACTTCTTCGGCGGCCCGCACGGCACGGCCTTCAACGACGCCGACAACCTGCCGTCGGCGGTGTCACCGCGCACGCTGACGCTGCGCGGCGCCTCCCGGCTGGACGCGGTGTCGCTCGCACACGACGGCGGCACGTCCCTGACCCACGGCGGCACGGGCGGCACGACCTCCTCCCTCACCCTCGCCGCAGGCGAACACCTCACCTCCGTGAAGCTCACGCGCGGCCAGAAGGACGGCCGGACGCGCGTCTTCTCAGCCGCCTTCACCACGGACAAGTCCCGTACGCTGTCCGCCGGTTCGGCCACCTCCGACACCGTGACGTACACGGCCCCCACCGGCTGGCAGATCGTCGGCTTCACGGGCCGCTCGGGTACGGAGATCGACAAGCTGGGCGTGCTGTACGCGCCGATCAACTGAACGTCCGCGACACAGTGAGCTCCCGCCCAGACGGTCTTGTGCGTCCTGTCCGGGCGGGGTTCCGCGCGCCCTCCCTCGCGCAAAGCTGTTGCGCGGTCCTCCACGGCCAGTGCACCCTCCAGACTCCTGGAGCACTGCCCCGAGAGGAGAACGATCATGAGTGAGACCCCGCCTGACCTGTACTACGAGGTGCGCGGCAGCGGGCCCGTACTGCTCGTCATTCCCGGTGGAGCCGGGCACCCCATGGGGCTCGACGGGGTGACGGACCGGCTCGCCGACCGGTTCACCGTCGTGACGTACGACCCGCTCGGCCTCGCGCACGGCCGGCTCGGCCTGCCTGTCGAGGAGCAGCGGGTGGCGGCGTGGAGCGAGGGTGCGTACCGGGTGCTCGGTGAGGTGTTACCGGACGGCGAGTCCGCGTACGTCTACGGGAGCAGTTCAGGCGCCATCGCCGCGCTCGACCTGCTGGCACGGCATCCGGAGCGGCTGCGGCGCGTGGTCGCGCACGAGCCGCCGGCGGTACGGGTGCTGCCCGACGCCGCGCGGCGTCGGGCCAAGGCCATGTTCACCGACGTGTACGACACCTATCGCACGGCAGGACTGGAGGCCGCCGGGGCCCGGATGAGCGCGGGGCTTGAGGAGCAGACCCCGGACGCGACGGAACCGGACGCGTCGGAGCCGGACACCCTGGAGCCGAACGCACCGACGCCGAACACACCGCATCCCCAGGCCCAACCCCCCAGCCCCGCCGAGGAGTTGTCCAACCCCATGGCCCTCTTCCTCACCCGTGTCCTGCGCCACTTCACCGCGTACACACCGGACCTGGCGGCCCTCGCCTCCCACTCGTCCCGCCTCGTCCTCGCCGCCGGTGCCGACTCACGCGGCCAACTGCTGTACCGGACGGCGCAGTTCACGGCCGAGCTCAGCGGCAGCGGCTTCGCCGAGTTCCCCGGCGGGCACATCGGCGTCATCACGCACCCCGTCGAGTACGCGGAGCGGCTGGCCGAGTGCCTCGCGGAAACGTCGCCTCCGGTCACCACCCCAGGAGTCCCGCTGACCACTTAGACTGGAAGCTTCGCCGGTGTCACGTGCCGCCCTGGGGGAAGGGAGCGCGGCTTGTCCCAACCGCAGCTGCGACGCGGTCCGTTGAGACCGGATCCGGTGCCGCCGTCCGTACCGCCCACCCCGCGGCCCACGCGCTTCGTGCGCTGGCTGGGCGGGTTCGGCTGCGCGGCCGCCGGTTACGCGGTGTTCCAGTCCCTGGTCGGCGTGCTGCCGGACAGCATCGACGGAGACTCCGCGCGCTACGCGATCGCCGCGGTGAGCGGGATCGGCACGGCCGCCGCGGCGTGGCTGTCGGCGGCGCTGCTGCGGTCCCGGTATGCGGACAACTCCCCTGTGACGACAGGACAGTTGACCGGCCTCGCACCTGCCCTCGCGGGTCCCGGCCCGCTCCCCGAGGTCTTCTCCGCCGCGTACGACACGCTCGCCGAACAGGTCTGCGTGGTCGACGACCCCGTGCGCGGGCGGCTCACCGGGTGGGCGCACTTCCTCGACGAGAGCGGTCCCGGCCGGCCCACCTCCGTCGGTACCGCGTACGGCCTGCACATCATGCTCGATCTCGGGCTGCCCGACGGGCGGGTCGGCGCGGGCGAGCTGGTGGAAACGCTGTGGCGGCTGCGCCTGCCGGACGGCGGCTGGTCGGCGCGGTCGCAGGGCTCCCAGGCCCGCCCCGAGGTGACCGCCCTGGTACTGGGCGCGCTGGCCCGGGCGGGCGCCTCGCGGGAGCGGCTCACCGAGGAGGTGGCGCGCTGCGAGTCCGGCTTCACCCACGAACTCGACCGCACCGGGCGGGAGTTGACGCACGTCGTGACGACCGTGCTGCGCGGTCTGCTGCGCGCCGCGCCGAGCTCGGACACGCTGCCGCTGCTGCGGGACGCCCTCGTCGAGGGCGCTGTCACCGATCCGCGCCGCCAGCACCGCCGCTGCTGGGGCTACCGGCTCGCGTCCTTCCACGGCCCGCCCTCCCCGTTGCACACCGCCCAGGCCGTGGTCGTCCTGGACCGGGCGGCCCGTGTCCTGGGCGAGAGCGGCAACGCCCGCGCGGCTCGTGAGGACGGCGTGCGCTGGCTGCTGGCCTGCCCGGACGCCCCGCACGACGCCTGCCTGGACCTGTCCAATCTCCGAGAGGAGGTGCGCAGGCCGCGCGCCGACGACCCGTCCCACCACGAGGTCCTGAACGTACGGCACTTCACCGCATCCTGGATCGTCCGCGCCCTCCTCACCCCCGGCGCCCGCGACATCGCGCGCGAGGACGGCCTGGAGGAGGAATGGCGCGAGCGCCTCAACGGTGCGGCGACCGCGGTATGGGCGGGACAGACGGACGGCATCTGGACCTGGGTCCGCGACGACACGAGCGAGTTCCGCCGTCCCATGTGGATGACCTATCAAGGTCTTTCGGCGCTGCGTGCCCATGCCTTATGGATGTACCAACCGAATGGCTGAAGCTGAAAGCTGAGGGCTGAAGTGGGAGGAGCGTGCATGGGCGGGCGGCAGCTCCTGGCGGCACGACGGTTGCTGACCGAGGCACTGGACGGCGAACTGCCCGAGCACGAACGAGTGTTGGCGGCCCGCTCGGTCATCGCCGAACTGGGCTCCCCGGACCGCCTGTTGGAGCTGACCGCCGAACTCGCCTCCGGCGAAGGTGACCCGGAGCGCTGCGCCCGGCTCTCGTACCGCCACGTCCTCGGCTTCGACAAGCTCCTGCTCATCGACGGCGGGCCGCGCCACATGCTGCGCGCCCATCTGTGGCATCCCGGCCGCGGCGCGATCGGCAAGGAGGACATCCACAACCACCGTTCTCCGCTGGCCTCTTATGTCGTACGGGGGCGGCTGGCGATGGAGCTGTACGCGCCCCGGGGCGACGGCGGGGTCGAGGCGGACCGCTACCAGGAATCCCTCGCGGACGAGTCCGCCGACTGGCTGCTGGAACCGACGGGCCCTGCCCGGCTGCACCTCACGCAGGTCGCGGAGTACACGGCCGGGAGCACGTACGCCCTTCCCGCGCACACCTTGCACCGCGCATGGTGCGACACGACGGAACCGACGGTGACGCTGTTCCTGGAGACGGGGAGTGAACGGCGGCGCCACACCGATGTCTTCACGGCGGCGGGGCCGCATCCGGGGGCGGTGCCGAAAGTTCCGCTGAATGTGGACGACTACCTGGCCGAACTCGACGCGTTGGCGGAGTTGCTCAGGAGCTCGTGAGGGGGGAGCGGTGGTCCGGACGCCGAAAAGGCCGGAGTCAGGAACGCTGGACAGCCTGTCGCACGATGTCGAGGTTGTACTCGTCGATGTCGACGCCGGACAGCTCACCCGGGGGCAGCCAGACGTACGCCTGATCCGGCTCGGGGAGGGTGATGTGCCGTGAAAGAGGCCTGACCAGGAAGTTGTCCTGCCAGTTCTTGACCTCTTGCCCTTGATATTCGCTCACGAAGGACGATTCCCCGACCTTGCGGACGACCTCGCCGAGGAGCCCGGTCTCTTCCTTGAGCTCCCGCAGCACACCGTCCTCGGGACTCTCACCGGGCTCCAGCTTGCCGCACGGAACACCCCACACCCGGGGCAGGAACCGCTCGGTCTCACTGCGGCGCACCAGCAGGACAAGGCCCTCGCGCATCACGACGGCAGCGGCCAATCGCTTGTTACCGGGGATTTCCATGATCCTGGGTCCCTCGCCGGTCGGAGTCCACAGAGTCTTATACCCACGAAAGCATCAACGGTACCAGGAACTCGTTCCGGACGGCTGGGCCCGCTGTACCAGCACCTGCACCTCGGCATACGTCGGCGCGGCCCACCCCACGGGCCGACCCGCCCGGATCTCCGCCGCCATCTCCAAGGCAGCGCCAAGGGCCCGCCGGTAGAGCAGCGAGCCGAGGCTGATCCGGCGTACGCCCAGGTCACCGAGGGCGGGGACGGTCGGACCTGTGGGTGAGTAGAGGATGTTGAGGGGTACGTCGAGGCTCTTCACCAGGGCGGCGATGCGGGCGGGGTCGGTGAGCCCGGGGACGAACACACCGTCGGCGCCGGCCTGTTGGTAGGCGCCGAGGCGGGCGTCCGTCTCCGGTCCGATGCCGTCACCTTCACCGTCGCCGTCGCCGAGCCAGTACGTGTCCGTGCGGGCGTTGACGAAGAGCCCCGGTACGGCGGACTTCACGGCCGCGATCTTCGCCGCGTGGAGCCTGGCGGGGACCAGGGTGCCGTCGGGGCGGCCGTCCTCCAGGTTGATGCCGACGGCCCCGACGGCGGCGAGTTCCCGGGCCACCGCGGCGACCTCGTCCGGGTCGTCGCTGAACCCGCCCTCGGCGTCGACCGAGAGGAGGAACGGGCCGTTGCCGAGCGCGAGAGCCAGGCTCAACGTCGCGTCCCGGGTCGCCGCCACCGCGTCGGGCAGTCCGGCGGCCGCGGCGACTCCCAGACTGGTCGTGCCGATCGCGGCGAAGCCCTGGGCGGCGAGGGCCGCCGCCGAGGCGTGGTCCCAGGCGTTGGGGAGCAGCAGCGGGGTGTCGGCGTGGTGGAGGGCGGCGAAGGCGGTCACGTCAGCACGCTCCGGGTGCCGGCCGGGCAACGAGTACTTCGTGCGTGGTCATACGGCAACGTTAGAGGCGGAACACTTCGGTACCGGCCGAACGATCCGGTGCGCCGGCCGAACGCGAGATGACCAACCAAGGCAACCTCCCGCCCCCCGGCGGCAACTTCGAGGCATGACCTCCGCAAGACGCACCATCAAGGCCACTCATTCCACGCACACCACGCACCGCCGTCGCCGTATCGCCCGCAAGCCCCTCGCGGGCGGGCTCGCGGCGACCGTCGCACTCGCCGGAGCCTGGTACGCGACGGCGACGGCGGCGCCGACGACCAAGGCGGCCGCCGGGCCCCTGACCGTCACGAACACCACAGTGAAGCTGCCCGCCAAGTTCCCCTACTTGTCGGCGGGTTACAACAATACCCGCGAGTGGACGCGCACCGCGACCGCCGTCGCGCCGGACGGCACCCTGCGCGTCGCCTGGCCCGCCGCCGACGGCATCCACGTCACGGCGCTCTCCGCGGCGGGCAAGCGGTCCGGGGCCGACACGGTCGTGAAGGGCACGAAGGAGGTCGGCGGCCTGGTCGCGCACAACAACGGGTTCGCGCTGCTGACCCGGGTCTCCGACACGAACAAGTGGAAGGAGACGGCCGCGGCGCTGATCCGCTACAAGAACGGCAAGCAGGCGTTCCGTACGAAGCTCACCGGTACCGCCAGCAAGGACACGGCACCGCTGCTCGACGGCCAGCTCGCCTGGAACGGGAAGAAATACGGGGCGTACTTCGTCGTCCACGGCGCGGGCGGCTTCGCGGACGGCCACTTCGGCGACAAGCTCGCGTACGTCAGCTCCAAGGGCGCGAAGCTGAGCGGCGGTTGGGGCTGGGCATGCAGCCACAACGAGGGCATCGCGCTGCGCGCCGAGTCCACCGGCGCCTTCACCTCCCTCTGCTTCGACGACTGGCGCTCGGGCCTGTTCGTCTCGACGGGCATCGGCGCTCCGGACACGGCCCCGGTGGTCCAGCGGGAGCAGTGCTGGGCGGGCTACTGCGGCGGCACGTTCGCCGGACGCACGGGCGACCTGGTGAAGTCGTCCACCGGCCGTTACGCCACCGCCTTCGCCTCCCGCGGCGCCGCCTCCGCCGCCAAGAACCCGGACGACGCGAGCGGCCGGGGCTGGACGGTGAAGCCGAAGACGAAGACCCACCAGGTTGCTATCGGCTTCCTGAAGAACCGCAACTCGCCCTCGGGCAGGCCGGTTTACCTCACCAACGCCCCCGGCACCGAACACGTCAACGTCCGCGTCGCCCCGTACGGCAAGAACCGTCTCCTCGTGTCCTGGGAGTCCTTGAAGAACGCCAAGTGCGCGGACGGCACGTGCACCGGCACCTTCACGGGCACCCACTTCCGCCTGGTCGACTGGAACGGGAAGGTCCAGGGCGCGGACAAGGTCGTCACGGCACGGATCACGGGTGACATCGCGGTCCTCAAGGACGGGACCCTGACCTGGGCGTACGCTCCGGTCACCCCGAAGTACACGACCGCCCTCACGGGTGCGTCACCGACCGCGACATCCCTGAAGATCGCCCGCCTCACTCCCTGAGGGCGTACCGCTCCCGCCGTGCAACCTCCACTGGGGCTCGGACGTCTCAATGGGGACCAGGAGCGGTGCACGCGCGGACGGGGGAGGGCGGTGCGACGGCCGGCAAAGGGTGGCACGGGTTCGCACGGAGCGTGCGGCGGTTCTTCTGGCTGCCGCACGGGACGCCACGGCGTGCCGCACCGGCGCGACCGATGGTGTGGACCTGGCTGTATTGCCTGGTCGTGGGGGCCGTACTGGCGGCGTTCACCTGGGACGAGGAGGTGGCGACGCCGTCGATGACGATGGTCATCGTCTGGCTGGCCATGCTCGACGACGTGGGCAAGGGCGTGCGGAACCGCTGGCCGGCCTTCGTGGCCGCGTGCGTGGTCCTCTGGGGTTGCGTCAAGCTCGCGTATGTGGCGGTGCCCGCTCTCGCGGACTCCCTGTGGGGCGAGTTCGCCGCCTTCGCTCCCGCGACAGGGGCGGCGCTGGCGACGTTCGTCGCGATGACGCGCCTGCCGCGGCTCCGACGCGCGTGACCCACGCGCCTCAGGCGCCCGCCACCACGACCGCCCCGTCCTCCAGCCGGGCCCGCACCTCGGCCCCTCCGCTCCAGCGAACGTGGACCTCGTTCGTCCCGTCCACGCTCACGGCCACCGAATCTTCGAGTGGTACGGGGTCCGACTCGGCGGTGAGGCGAGCGAGTGCGACGAAGAGGGTGTCCGCGGAAGCGGTGCCGCCGGTCAGGCCCGTCAAGCCGGTGGGCGAGTCCAACAAGCCATGGGCGGGCCGGAGTTCAGCCCGTAGCCCCTCCCCCGCCACCCAGCCGGTGACCCGTACCGAGGTCCCCTCGGAAGCGCCCGACACACGGAACGCCCGTACCTCCACCGCACCTTCGGCCAGTACGAGGCTCGTGACCCGGGCGCCGGAGGCCGTCGTGTGCCGGGAGGCCGCCCAGCCCTCGCCCACGCCCAGCGGCTCGATGCCGGAGCGGCTCGGGTCGTCGCCCACGATCACGCTGTTGTCGTTGTCGTTGTCGTTGTCGTTGTCGTTGTCGTTGTCGTTGTCGTTGTCGTTGTCGTTGTCGTTGCCTTTGCCCTTGCCTTCGTCGTTGTCGTTGCCGTTGTCGTACGACGCCGAAGGTTCCGTGACCGTCGAGTACGCGAGCCGCGTGTAGTACGGGTCGTAGCGCACGTCCTCGCTGCCGTGGTTGTGGAGGCGGACCAGGCCGTCCGAACGGGTCGACTGGAGCAGCCAGTTGGGCGGGCCGACCGGCCGGATCTCGTCGTCCCGTTCCACCGGGCCGGGCCGCTCGGTCGACGTCCACACCTCGTGGTCCGGCGGCAGCAGCAGGCCGAGGAAGCCCTTGCTCGCCCAGTACGGGGACGCGGGGCCGGAATAGCCTTGCAGGACAGCCGAGTTGGGGCCGTGCCAGCCCAGAGTCAGCAGGCCGCGGTCGTCCACGGCGCCACGGTCGAGGAAGTACTTCAGCGCGCCGGACGCCAGCCGTCGCGTCTCCCCCGGCGGCAGCGGCGTACGGCCGGTGAACGCGCCCAGCCACAGGGGCGCCGTCGTCGCGAAGCGGTACGTCAGCGAGCGGCCCTGGTGCATGGGGGCGCCGTCGCCCCCGAACAGGCGGGCGTAGTCGGCGAGATGGGCCGACAGCCGGCCGCCGTACAGGTCGAGGAGCCGCTCGTCGTCCGCCAGCCACGCGTGCAGCACCGGGTACAAGTGCATTGCCCAGCCGTTGTAGTAGTCGAAGGCCCGGCCGTCGCCGTCCGTGTACCAGCCGTCGCCGACGTACCACTGTTCGATGCGGTCCAGGCCTCGGTCGATCGCGGCACGGGACGACGATGGCTCGTACCCGATCTCCGCCAAGAAGCCGCCGACCGTCACCGGGAACAACTCCCAGTTGCAGGGCCAGGGTTCGGCCGTCAGCGCGTCGCCGAGCCAGGCCGCGGCCCGCTGCCGTACGCCGTCGTCGAGGCGGTCCCACAGCAGCGGCCGCGTGAGGCGCAGGGCGAGCGCGATCGAGGCGGCCTCGACGAGGGGCTGGCTGCGGTCCTCGATGCGCGGCCAGACGCCGGACGTTCCGGCGGCGAGGCCGTCGGCGTACCGCTCCAGGGCCTTCTCGTCGCGGCGGAAGGCCGCCAGGAGGATGGTGCGGGCGTATCCCTCCAGGCCGTCGGAGAGGCGGCCCGACCAGCTCTCGCGGTCGCCGGGCAGGTGGTAGAGGGCGCGGTCCTCGGTGGCGTACGGCTCTACGGCCGCGAGCAGGGAGTCGGCGGCCGCCTCCCAGTGGGCACGCGTGTAGCCGGTGTACGGGCTGAGGGTGCGGTCCTCGGGAACGCCTGCGGGGCCTGCGGGCACGGCTGCTGGCATCGGTCGGGCTTCCTGTTCTCGTTCTGGGTCGTAAGGCGTATCCATGGAGCGGGATGCATACCTGGGGCGCCCCGGTTCCGGACGGGACGCCCCAGGAGTTCAGCTCACCTCACCAGGCGCTCGGGCACCAGATGCTGGGCGAGAAGTTCGTCGCGGACGAGTTCCGCGTACGCCGTCGCTCCACGCGCGGAGGTGTGGGTGTTGTCCCGCTTCTCGTTGTAGAGGTAGAGCGTCTTGGAGCCCTCGACGCCCAGCGACTCGACCATCGCCTTCGTCTTGGCCGTGAGGTCGATGAGCGGGACGTTCCGCGCGGCGGCGACCGAGCGGGTGACGGCCGGGTGATCGACGCCGAGGCCGTTCACCAGGAGGGCCGTGCCGTTGTTGAGGGTGCCGTCGGTGTTGAACCAGCGGCGGACGATCGGGGTGACCAGGACCGGACGGCCGCCCTTGTCGCGCACGCCGGCGACGAGCGCCTCCAGGTTCGCGCGGTACGTCGGCTCGTCGGTCTGCTTGTCGTTGTGGGCCAGCTGGATGAGGACCAGGTCGCCCTTGCGGATCAGCGGCTGGACGGTCGGGAAGAGCTGGGGGTTGGCGAGGTAGGAGACCGTACTCTCGCCGGAGTCCGCGTAGTTGGCGACCGAGAGACCCTTGCGGAGGTACTGCGGGAGTTGCTGGCCCCAGCCGGAGTAGGGGTCGCCGGGCTGGTCGCAGACCGTGGAGTCGCCGACGAGGAAGATCTGCCGGGAGTGGTGGGGGCGGGCCGGAGTGACGCGGATGTCGGCGAGCGCGGGCGCCGAGCCGCCGATGACGAGGTCCAGGCCGGGGGTGCCCTCGGCTCCGGTGGGCTCGCCCTCGGGGGTGCGGACGTTCACCGTGAAGCTGCGGGCAACGGGCTCGCCGGCCTCGGTGGGCGTCTCGGGGAGCAGGGAGCGCCGGGTCTCGCCGCTGATGCCGGTGCTTGCCGCGGTGTCGCCACCGAGCCGGACGCGTACGTCATAGGTGCCCGGGGCCAGGTCGAAGTGACAGGCCGTCGAGGTGCAGTTCTCGATGCCCGGGGCGCGGCCACTTGCTTGTGCCGGAGTGTCGGACAAGGCCGGAGTGGCGGACAGGGCCGGAGTGGCGGACAGGGCCGGAGTGGCGGACAGGGCCGTGGTGACCGTCAGCCCGGCCAGCAGGGTGATCGTGGTGCGCCTCAAAGGTCTCGAGGGTCTCAAGCGTCTCAACGCGGCTCCTCCAACAGGGCGACGGGTGCTGGCCGCTGGACCGTACCCCTGAAGGGTAAGCGCTTTCTAGAGGGGGTGCCGAGAGTGCGTGACCATGGCCGAAAACCGCCCTACGGCACTCACGGCACGCTGCCGCGACTGCCCGGGTTGGACTCGCGGTGTGCCCGCCGGCCCAACCCGGGTCATGGCCTCAACTCGCGCGGGTCCACTGCTGGTTGGTGGCCCCGTTGCAGGTGTAGGTGATCAGCGCGGCACCGTCGGCGGTCGACGCGCCGTTCACGTCCAGGCACTCGCCGGTCGCACGGGACTTGATGGTGACGTAGGAGCCGGTGGTGGTGAGCGACCACTGCTGACTGGTCGCCGTGCTGCCGCAGTTCTCCTGGGTGACGGTGTTGGCGTTCTCCTGCACGCACAGGGAGCTGCTGCGCACCATCAGCTGGTAGTAGCCGCTGCCGACGGACTTGAACCAGTACTTCTGGTTGTTGCCGCCGTTGCAGGTGTACTGCTTGATCTGGGCGCCCTGCCACAGCGACTGGCTGGTGACGTCGGCGCACTTCGAGGAGTTACGGGCCGTCAGCGTGTTGTACGTGGCGCTCGCCCCGCTGATCGTCCCGGCGGTCGTGTCGACGGTGACCTCCGGCGACCAGGACATGGACATCGTGGTCGAGCTCGGGAAGGTCAACGGCAGCCAGACGTAACGGGAGTCGTTGACGGTGCCGCCGAAGGAGTTGCCCCAGCGGTCGCCCATGTAGAGGTAGGAGGTGCCCGAACTGCCCTGCACGGGAAGGACGTACGCGGTCTGCGAGCCATAGGTCGTCGAGTCGCCGACGTTCTTCATGGCGGTCCACGGCCCGGCGATGCTGGTGGCGGTGGCGTACTGCTGCTGGTTGGGGTTCCAGCCAGTCGCGCCCGAAGTCAGCATGAAGTAGACGCCGCCCCGCTTGAAGAGCGCCGGGGCCTCACGGTGGCCGCCGTGCCAGGGGTCGGCGACCAGACTGGCGATGCCCGTGAAGTCGGCGGTCAGCCGGTAGATCTGGAGGTCGTAGTTCTCGCGGGCGGCGGAGATCATGTAGCCGGCGCCGTCCGTGTCGACGAACACCGTGATGTCACGGGACATGTGCGTGCCGAGCGGACGGAAGCTGCCCTTCCAGCTGTAGTCGCCGTCGACCGTGTCCGACACGGCGACCGCCGCGCGGGCCTCGCTGTAGTCGGTGCCGTTCTCCTTGTGCATCCACATGACGAACTTGCCGGTGGCCGCGTTGTACATGACCTTGGGCCGCTCGATGTTGGCGGTCGCCAGCTCCGGGTCGCCGGCCTCGGTCAGGACGTGGTTGCGGAACTCCCAGTTCTTCAGGTCGGTGGAGCGGTAGGCGTCCACGTACCGGAAGGTGTTGTCGGAGTTCCGGTTCTCCCCGAACCAGTAGTAGTACGAGCCGACCTTGATGACTCCGCCGCCGTGGGCGTGCACGGGGTTGCCGTTGACGTCGGTGAACTGCGTGCCGTTCGTGATGGTTTGGGGAGCGGCGCTTGCCGGGCCCGCGGTCGCGAGGGCTCCGGCGAAGGCGAGACAGAGGGCGAGGAGGATCGAGTAGGCACGTCTCACGGAGCCCACGGTTCTCATCGAAAACACGCCCCTCATGGAAATCCCGAGTCTCATGGAAATCTCGCGTCTCATCTTCAGACACTCTCCTTCAGGACGGTGAAGTGGCGTGCGAAGCCGGTGAGTCCGGGCACCTGCCGGATGGGGGTCCAGGTCTTCAGACCGTCGAGACTGTCGCTGTAGTAGTACTTCTTCTCGGCATAGCCGTCGAAGTAGATCCGCCAGCCGCCGTTGTCGAGCCGCACCAGGGCCGGGCCCTCGCGCCAACTGCCCCAGCCCGCCCAGTCGCCCGTGCCGACGAAGGTGTAGGGCCCGGCGAGCTTGTCGGCGGTCGCGTACTCCAGGTACTTGGTCGTCTCCTGCTTGGTGATGGCGTGGTACTTGCCGCCGTGCCGGACGATGAACGTGTCGATGTAGTTGGAGTCGTCCAGGCCCGAAAGAGGCCTGGGGACCGACCAGTTGCGCAGCGAGGCGTTGGTCGCCGTGAGCAGGTGCGGCCGGAAGATGTAGTTGTTCGTGGTGTCGAGCGAGACGACGACATTGACGCTGCCGTTCGCGTCGACGAACCACTCGGGCGCCCAGGTGCGGGCCAGGCCGGGCGTGGAGAGGGTGTGGTTGGCGACGAAGGACCAGGTCGTACGGTCCTTGCTGCGCGCGAACCCGATGGTGTTCCCGGTCCAGTTGGTGGTGTAGACGATCCAGTAGTGCCCGTCGGTGTGCTTGATGATCGACGGATCGCGGATCAGACCGGTGGGCGGGGTGAAGGCGGGGCCCTTCAGCAGGGAGTACGACAGTGCGTCCGGCGACTCGTAGACGTACATGTTGGATTCGCTGCTGTTGGTGAACGCCGTCATCGTGTAGCGGGTGGTGGCCGCGGTCTTGCGGACGGGCGTGTCGGCGACCGGGATACCGAAGTCCGGTGTGCCGTCCGGCTTCCAGCCCAGCTTCTGGATGCGGGTGTGGCGGTTGGGGTCGTTCAGCGGGTCGCCGACGATCTCCTTGTACTGGCGGGCGTGGTAGACGATGACGTCCGTGCGGCCGTCCTCTGCGACGGTGAAGGTGTTGTGGCCCGGTCCGTACTGCTTGGTGGTGTCGTTGCTGGTGAAGACCGGGTTCGGCGACTTGGACCAGCTCGCCGGGTCCATGAGGTCGCTGTCGGCGTCGGCGGTCAGCAGGCCCATGCAGTAGTTGTGGTCGGTGGCGCTCGCCGAGTACGACATGAAGACGCGGCCGTTGCGCTCGATGACCGACGGGCCCTCGTTGACCTTGAACCCGATGGTCTCCCAGTCGAACTCCGGTGTGGTGAGCCGCACTTGGGGACCGGTGAGGGTCCAGGGGTTGGCCATCTTCGAGAGCCAGATCGCGGTGTTGTTGTCCATGCCGGGCTCGTGCTGGGCCCAGGAGAGGTAGCGGGCGCCGCGGTGGGTGAAGGTGGTGGCGTCGAGGGAGAAGGTCTCCCAGGCCGTCTTGAGCTGACCCTTCTCCGTCCACTCCCCTTCGAAGGGATTGCGGCCGGCGTTCTCGAGGACCCAGATGCGGATCGCCCAGATGTCGTTCGCGGGCGCGGCGGCGAAGTAGATGTACCACTTGCCGTCGATGTGGTGGATCTCCGGCGCCCAGATGTGCGCGCCCATGTCACCGCTCGTGTGCTTCTTCCAGATCACGGACTCGGCGGCCCTGGTGAGTCCGCGCAGGGTGCGGGAGCGGCGCAGGACGATGCGGTCGTACTCGGGGGCCGTGGCCGTGAAGTAGTAGTAGCCGTCGGTGTGACGGTGGATGTGCGGGTCGGCGCGGTTGCGGACGAGCGGGTTGGTGTACGAGGGCCCGGCGGCCCCGTCCACGGCGTCCGGGGTGACGGCCTGGGCGACCCCGGGTACGGCCGTGAGCGCGCCCGCGGCCAGGGCGCCCTTCAGGACGAGTCTGCGGCTGGGGTCGTCAGGGCCGGCGTCAGGGCTGGCGTCATTGCGGCTCATGCGGACTGCCTCTCCGGGTGGGGGGCGCGGCAAAGAGAAGCTGATGTTCGACATTTCGCACAACATCTGTCATTCCGAACGCCGAAAAGGTACGGGTGTGTTACGAGCAGGTCAACGGGTCGGACGAAACAAAATTGACCGCCAAATTTCTGTTATCCGCCGCGGTCGAGTCCCGTCTCCGATGATGTGCACAGCGATATCCACAAGACAGCAGCGGCCGCCGGAGTCCTGGCGGCGGTCGCCCTCATGATCTCCGCTCCCGGCTCGGCGGCCGCGCCCGCCGGAGCCGACGACGTCACCGCGGCCGTACTCGCCGACCGCGACGTGACGCTGAGCGGCGACACGGTGGTGACCGTGCCGGCCGGGAGCACCACGTACGACGGGGTGTTCCGCGGCGAGGGCACGCTCACCGTGCGCGGCTCCGGCACCCTGATCCTGACCAAGGACAGCGACTTCACGCTGCCCAAGGCCCGGCAGCGGCAAGCGGTGCGGACGCAGGGCGGCAACCACCCGTACGTCACCACGGCCAACCCGGACCCGCCCGCGATCACGGTCGAGCGCGGCGCGACCCTGCAGTACGGCAACGGCGGCACCACCGGGCTGATCGGCCACTTCCCGTACAACACCCCGGCGTTCCGGCTCAACCAGGACAACATCCGGGTCGACGGCACCCTGCGGCTCTCTCTGAAGAGCGCCTACAACCTGGGCACCATCAGCGGCTCCGGACTGATCACCCAGCCGAGGTTCCTCTGGGGCACCTGGGACCTGTCGGGCGCCCACTCCTTCTCCGGGGTGATCGACAACGGCACGCAGGTGAACGCCGGACGCCCGGAGTTCGCGACGTCGCTGCCGAACGTCCGCAAGATCCTCAACCAGGGCACGTACACCGTGGACACCCCGCTGGGCCAGACCGTCACCATGGGCATGGACTTCTACCAGCGCGAGTACGGCAGCGACATCAACGTCCAGTCACGGCCGGGCAGCAAGGTCGTCCTGACCGGCCAGTACAGCTGGTCGAACCAGGGCGGCGACACCAACCCCTCTCTCAGCGACCCCGCCCTGAACTGGACGCCCGCGCACAAGAACATCAACAAGCGCGGCACCAACATCAAGGGCGCCAACGTCCAGTGGGGCAACGGTACGACCAGCAAGATCTTCATGCCCGGCACGGCCGAGACGGTCTACATCAACCTCCTTGCCGCCAGGTCCCGTTCGCTGCTCACCTTCGACTACAACGGCCCGGTGACCCTGGGCGCGCCCATCGGCGGCGGCGTGTTCCACGACACGCTGTCCACCCCCGGCGCCGGGGACATCGTCATCAAGGGGACGCGGGGCAACGACGTCACCTTCGCCGCCGTCCAGTACTACAACGGCTCGACGACCGTCCAGAAGGGCGCGGTGCTGCGGCTGGGCAGCGGAAAGGCGGGCGGCGACGGCGGGCTGTACACCAAGGGCGACCTCTACAAGGTGGTCAACGACGGCTCGCTGGTCCTCCGCAACACGTCCAAGCCGCTCGCCCTTTCCCGGATCAGCGGCAGCGGGTCGGTCACGCAGTCGGGCGCCGCGACGACGACGCTGAGGGGCGGGACGGTCACGTACACGGGGCCGACCACCGTCACCAAGGGCACGCTCGCGCTGGACGGGACGGGCCTGGCCCGCAGCAAGGCGTTCCGGCTCACGACGGCGGGCGCGCGGCTCGATGTGCGCAAGGCGCCCGGGCAGGCGCTGAACCTGACCACATCCCTGTCCGGCAAGGGCAAGGTCGTCGGCTCGGTGACGAGTACGGGCAAGGTCTCGGGCGGAGTGACGGTGACCGGGGACTACACGCAGCGGGCGGGCGGCGAACTGGTCGTAGGCAAAAGGGCGTTGAAGGTAGGCGGCAAGATCCGACTGGCGGGGAAGCTGGATGCCCACGCGGCCGCTTCGGCTTCGGCTTCGGCTTCGGCTTCGGCTTCGGCTTCGGCTTCGGCTTCGGCGAAGGTCGTGCTCATCGATCACGCCGGCAAGACGAAGACGACCGGCACGTTCACCGGGCTCAAAGAGGGAGCCACGGTCAAGGTCGGCAAGACCAAGTACCGGATCAGCTACCGGGGCGGCGACGGCAACGACGTCGTCCTGACCACCAGGACCGCGACCCCGTCCGCGACCGCCCGCGCATCCGCGGACTCCGCCGTGCCGAAGGCCGCGGATGCGGGAACGGGTACGGAGAACGCGGCCGACCAGAGCTCCATACCCCGTGCCTGGTGGCTGGTCGCGGCCGCGCTGGGACTGCTCGCCGCGCCGATGATTCCGGTGGCCAGGCGCAGGCGAGGGCGAGGGCGGCGACAGGGCGGCCGGCATGCCTCTACGGGGTGAGCCCCGTCAGGTAAACGCCCCGCAGGGGGAACGCATCTCAGGGTGAACGCCTGCCTTGGGCCTCAGCCGAAGCCGACAGTCCTCGCGACCTTCCGGGCCGCCCGCAGATAGTCGAGCACCAGCGGGCGGCGGTCGTCGGCGCGGGCGGCCACCGCGAGTCGGCTGGGCGCGATGCCGTGGACCGGGCGGGTGACGACGCCGCCGAGGCTGATCAGGGGCGCGTTCCCGACGGCGACCAGGCAGACGCCGCGGCCGTCCACCAGTGCCTCGTACGTCTCGTCGGTGCTCGCGATCTCGGCGCCGACACGCGGTGGGCGGCCGTCCCGTTCGTCGAGGGCGAGAAAGTGGTCGCGCAGTGCCCCGGCGCTCTTCGGCAGGGCGAGGAACGGTTCGTCCAGCAGATCGGCGAAATCGACGGACTCGCGGGCGGCCAGTGGATGTTGCTCCGGCAGGGCGACCAGACGCGGTTCCTCGGCGACCACGATGTACGTGTAGCGGTCGGGGTCCGGGATCGGCAGCCATACGAAGGCCACATCGACCGTGCCGTCCGCGAGCCCGGCGCTGGCGTCCTCCCAGCCGATCTGCCGGAGCCGGACGGTGACCGCGGGCCGGGCCTCGGTGAAGCGCGAGCGGATCGCCGGGAGCAGGCCGCCGCGCGCGGGGCTGGTGCTCATGCCGACGAGCAGGGTGGCCGCCTGCTCGGCCTTCGCGCGTTCGGCCGCGTCCAGGGCTTCCTGCCAGGCGGCGAGGACGTCGCGGGCGTACGGCAGGAGGGCCGAGCCCACGGGCGTCAGCCGTACGCCCTGACGGTCGCGCTCGAACAGCGGAGCCCCCAACTTCCCCTCCAGCGCCCTGACTTGCTTGCTCAGCGCGGGCTGGGAGACATAGAGGCGTTCGGCGGCGCGGGTGAAGTGCAGTTCCTCCGCCACGGTGACGAAGTAGCGCAGGTCCCGAGTGTGGGCGTCCATAGCCACTGGTTATCACGACGGGTCTTGGACGGGCGAGGTGTGCGCGCACGAGGCTGGGAGACACAGGGACAGACGGAGTCGACGAACGAGGAGACCCTGATGAGCAAGGTATGGCTGGTGACCGGGGCGAACAGCGGATTCGGGCGGGCGATCACGGAGGCGGCCGTCGCCGCCGGGGACGTCGTGGTCGCCACCGCCCGCCGCCCGGCCACGCTCGACGACCTGATCGCCGCCCACCCGGACCAGATCGAGGCACTGCCCCTGGACGTCACGGACACGGCGGGGATCGAGGCGACCGTGCGGGACGTGGTCGAGCGACACGGGCGGATCGACGTACTGGTCAACAACGCGGGCCGCAGCCACGTGGGCGCGATGGAGGAGACCACGGACGCCGAACTGCGGGAGCTGTTCGACGTGCACGTCTTCGGACCGGCCACCCTGGTCCGGGCCGTGCTGCCGCACATGCGCGCCCGCCACTCCGGTGCCGTCGTGCAGCTGAGCAGCATGGGCGGCCAGCTGTCCTTCGCCGGGTTCTCCGCCTACAGCGGTACGAAGTTCGCGCTGGAGGGCATGTCCGAGGCGCTGGCCGACGAGGTCCGGCCGCACGGCATCAAGGTGCTGATCGTCGAACCGGGAGCCTTCCGCACCGGCCTGTTCGGCAACATCAGCGCCAGCGCCGAGCTGGACGCGTACGCCGACACGGTCGGACCCACCCGCCGCATGGTCGCCACCGGCGACGGCACCCAGCCCGGCGACCCCGCGAAGGCCGCCGCCGCGATCATCACCGCGCTGGAGGCCGACAACACACCACTGCGCCTGCCGCTGGGCGACGACGCCGTGGACGCCGTTGTCGGGCACCTCGACATGGTCCGTACGGAGATCTCGGCGTGGGAGAAGGTCACACGGGCGACGGCGTTCGGCGACTGACCGCGGGCGGGGTCGCGTACGGCCAAGCTTCAAACCTCACCTCACCCCGGGTCCTGTGACGCTGTCGAGCTGCCGGTTGTACCTTCTGCATGTGACCGTCACCGCGGATGACATCGACGTGGCGATCTCCAGCGTGGCGGCAACGATGCGACCCGCGACCGGCCGGGACTGGTTGGCGGCGACCGGCACCGGGGACTGGGACTGTTGGCATACCGCCGAGCACATCGGCGATTGCCTGGTGTCCTACGCGGCGCAGCTGATCGCCCGACCCGCCACGCGCTACGTTCGTTTCATAGCCTCCGCGGACGAGGACGCCACCCCCGCCGAAGTGCTTGAGTTCGCGGTGACCGGCGGGGGGCTCCTGTCTGCCGCGGTACGTTCCGCGGCATCGTCTGTCCGCGCATATCACCCCACGGGTATGGCAGACCCCGAAGGTTTCGCGGGAATGGGATGTGTGGAAGCGCTGGTGCACGGCCAGGACATCGCGCGCGGCCTCGGTCTCGCCGTCGACCCGCCTCGTGACATGTGCGCCCGCGTGCTCGCCCGGATGTTCCCGCAGGCCTCCGCCGATCTCACCGACACCGATCCGTGGACGGCACTGCTGTGGGCCACCAACCGAACCGAGCTCCCTGGCCGTCCACGGCAGGAGGGTTGGCGATGGCGCGGCAGCCCACTGAACACATAGCGGCAGCCCGCTGAGCGCATATGCGTCGTGGACGGCAACGGCGATAGCGGTGGCGAGTTGGTCGGAAAACCCCGCGCGGACTCCCCCACCCCCTTGCTACCGTCCCCGGCATGAAGCGCGCCCATATGACGACGACGCCGGAGAGTGTCCCGGCGCGCTGAGCCATGAGCCAGTCCGAAGCCCCGGGGCGAGTGCCCCGGGGCTTCGGCTTGTGCGGGCACTCGCTCGGGACCGTCCGCGAGGAGACCGCCACCATGAACAGCCGCGACAGCAAGGGCGACGGCAACGACCACCGCAGACTCGGCCGCGAGCTGGGCCTGTTCGACACCGATCCGCTGATCGGCGCGGGGCTGCCGTACTGGCTGCCCGACGGCGCGGTCGTACGGCACACCCTGGAGGAGTACATCCGCGCTGAGGAGCGGCGGGCGGGGTACCGGCACGTGTACTCCCCGGTCCTTGGCAAGCGGGAGTTGTACGAGATCTCGGGGCACTGGTCGCACTACAGCGACGACATGTTCCCGCCGATGGAACTGGGCGCGGAGCAGGTCGTGATGCGGCCGAGCCTGTGTCCCCACCACGCCGTCATCTACCGCTCCCGCTCCCACAGTTACCGTGAACTACCCCTGAGAATGGCCGAGTTGGGCGACATGTACCGCGCCGAGCTGTCCGGTGTGCTCGGCGGACTCACCCGCGTACGCGCGATCCATCTCAACGACGCGCACATCTTCTGCACCTTGGACCAGGTGGCGGACGAGTCGTGGTCCGCGCTGGAGATGATCCGCCGGGCGTACGAGGCGCTCGGCATCCGCCCGGCCCGCTACCGGCTCTCCCTGCCGGGCCCGGGCGGCAAATACGTCGCCGCGCCCGAGCTGTGGCAGCGGTCCACCGCGCTGCTGACCGAGGTCCTGGACCGCTCAGGGCTGCCGTACGAGGCGGTCGAGGGCGAGGCCGCGTTCTACGGTCCGAAGATCGACGTCCAGGTCGCCGACGGGGCGGGGCGGGAGTCGACCCTGTCCACCGTGCAGGTCGACTTCCACCAGCCCCAGCGGTTCGACCTGCACTACGTCGGCGCGGACGGCGCGAAGCACCGGCCGGTCATGGTGCACCGCAGCATCATCGGCAGCGTGGAGCGGGCCGTGGCCCTGCTCATCGAGGAGCACGGCGGCGCCTTCCCGGCCTGGCTCGCCCCGACCCAGCTGATGGTCCTGCCGGTCTCGGAGGCCGAACTGCCGAACGCCGTCTCCCTCGCCCGGCGCTGCGGTGAACTCGGGCTGCGGGCAGAGATCGCCGGGCCCGAACGCGGCACCCTCGGCGCCCGGGTCCGGGAGGCCCGCCTCGTGCCGTACCAGGCGGTGATCGGCGCCAAGGAGGCCGCCGCCGGCGACGACCGGGTCGCGCTGCGGCTGCGGGACGGCCGCCGGCTCGACCCGCTGCCCGCCGAGGACGTCCTCAGCCGTATCGGGGCACTGGTCGACGCCCACAGCACCGAACTCTGGGAGAACTGAGTGCCTTGGCGAAGTCCGGTGCGGTACCGCGCTCCGTAAGGGGCGCGGGGAACTGCGCGCCCAGCCCCCACCGGCCCGCGCCCGCGGCGGAGCCGCATATCGACAGAGCATCACCGTTCCTCCAGCGGAGCGCTTAGGTGCTGTTGCGCACGGCGTCGGGGACGGGGACGGGTTCCGCCTCCTTTCGGGGAAGCAGGAGAGGAGTCGTCAGGAGGAGGAGACCGGCGATCGCGACGGCGGTGCCGGGGCCGGTCAGGGCGGCCAGCAGGCCCCACAGGGCGGTCAGGGCCGCGATGGTGGCGTTGCTGGTGACCGACCACGCGGACAGGGTGCGGGCGACTCGGTCTGTCGGTGTCCGGGCGAGACGGAAGGTGGCGAACACCGGGTTGAACACGCCGATGCAGGTGACCAGCCCGAACTGGACGACGATGACGAGCACGAGTCCGGCGGGACCGGGGCGGACGAAGGCCAGCCCGAGCGGCCAGCACGCGCGGAGTGTCCCGGCGGTGAGCATGACCTTGTGCTGCCCGTACCGTGCGACGAGTGGGCGGGCCAGCCGTGCGCCGATGAGGCCGCCGACGCAGGGTGCCCCGAACGCGAGGCCGTACTGCCAGGGGGTGAATCCGAGGCGGCCGAGCATGAGGACGGCGAGCAGCGGCGAGCTCACCATGATCAGGCCGTTGACCAGGATCGTGTTGAAGAACAGCGGGCGCAGGGCGGGGTGGGCCAGGATGTAACGCCATCCTTCGAGCAGATCGCCGGCTCGGAGCCGTGGTGCGCCGCCTTCGGGCACGGGCCGCGGCTCCTTTCCGCCGATCGCGCGGATGCCCACCGCCGAGAGCAGGTAGCTGACCGCGTTGGCCACCACGGCCGCCACCGGGCCGAACACTCCGATCGCGGCCCCGCCGATCGGTGGTCCGAGCACGGTGGCGGTCCAGGTCGTGGACTCGAACCGCCCGTTCGCGACGATCAGGTCCTCCGGCCGTACGAGTGCTTTCAGGTACGCCCCACTGGCCGCCTTGAAGGAGATGTCGGCCGCGGCGACGAGGACCGACACGATGAGGAGCTGGACGAAGCTGAGCCGGCCGAGCGCGAACGCGGCGGGGACGCTCATCACCGCCGCGAACCGGGTCAGGTCCATCGCGATCATCACCGGCCGCTTGCGGCGGAACTCCACCCACGGGCCGAGCGGCACCGCGACCGCCGCACCCACCGCGAGACCGGCGGCCGCCAGCACCGACACCTCGGTCGGCCCGACGTGCAGCACCAGAATCGCGATCAGGCGGAACGCGTCGAACGCGAGATACGTACCGAACGTACTGACCGCGTACGCCGCCCAGAGCCACTCGAACCGCCGCCCCAGCGACCGCCTGACCACCACCATGCCCAGCACCCCTCGCTGCCCCGCCCGAACGACCTGATCGCCTGACCAACGGGCAACTCACGGCCCGACCGCCTGCACGGCCCGAACACCCTCAGGATCCGAGCACCCTCACGGCCCGAACACCCTCACGGCCCGAACACCCTCACGCCGACCAGCGAGATCAAAGCGAGCGGCACACCCGTGGGTCAAACAACCGATCTGCTCACGACTGACAACCATGGGTTGTGCCCTAAGGTCAGTCGGCGTGGATCTCGATGCCGTGCGCACCTTCGTCGCCGTCGCGGACGCCGGCCAGTTCCGAGAAGCCGCCGACCAGCTGTCGGTCACCCAGCAGGCCGTCTCCAAGCGGGTCGCCGTACTGGAGAAGGACCTCGGTGTACGGCTGTTCACCCGTACCGCGCGCGGAGCCCGGCTCACCATCGACGGGCAGGCGTTCCTGCCCCACGCGCGTGATCTTCTCCGGGCCGAGGAGCGGGCGGTCGCCTCCGTGCGGTCCGGCCGCCGCGCGCTGCGTGTCGACGTGATCGGCCGGGAGCTCGCGCCGGCAGGCCTGCTGCGAGACTTCCTTCACGCACGCCCCGGGACCGAACTCGATGTCGTGACCCACTTCGATGCCGCCTCGGCGATCGCCGCTGTCCGGTCCGGCACGATCGACGCGTCGTTCCGCGCTGTCACCCTGCCCGCGCGACAGCTCCCCGAGAGGATCGAAACCGCCCGGGTCTACGACGAGCCCATCCAGCTCCTCACCGGCCCGGCGCACGAACTCACCGACGCCCGCGCGGTCACGCCCGCCGAGCTCGCCGGGCATCGGATCTGGATGCCCGGCCTCGTCGCCGGAACCGAGTGGACCGCCTACTACGACGAACTCGCCGCCACCTTCGGGCTCACCATCGAGGCGACCGGCCCCCACTTCGGCACCGAGCCCCTCCTTGACGTGATCGCCGACTCCCCGGAACTGGCGACCTTCGTCGGCGAGCGGACCCAGCTCCTCTGGCCCGCCGAACACGGCCTGCGGCGCATCGCCGTGCACGACCCGACCCCGGTCTATCCGCACTCGCTGGTCTGGCACGGCGACAACTCCCACCCCGCGCTCGCCACACTCCGCGACTACCTGGGCTCCACACGGCCCGACCACCGCGACGGCGACGCCGAGACCTGGACCCCGAAGTGGGCGCGGGGCGACAGCGAGGGGGTGTTTCGAAACACCCCCTAGTCCGCCGGGCCCTCCCGTCGCCCCCGCAGCCACACGTACACGGGGATCCCCGCGAACAGGAACAGCACCCCCTGGTAGACCGCCGCATAGCCGGCGCCCGCGATCAGCCAGAAGGAGAAGGCGAAGCAGAGCGCGGCGACGATCAGGTCGCGGGTGAGACCGGCGGGGCGTACGCGGTCCCGGGTGCCCTTCGCCAGCCAGTACAGCTGGGCCGCTGCCGACAGCAGGTACGGCACGCAGCCGGTGAAGGTGGTGATGAGGACGAGGACGCGGAAGGTGGTGTCCGGGCCCGCCGTGTAGTTGAGGGCGATCAGCAGCGTGCCGAGGACCGCGCAGGCAAGGACGCCGAAGCCCGGCACGCCGCCCTTGCCGACGCGGGCGAAGGGCGCGGGGAAGAGTCCGTCGCGGGCGGCGGCGTACGGCATCTGGGCGCTCATCAGGATCCAGCCGTTGAGACAGCCGACCATTGAGGCGAGGGCGACGGCTGCGATGAGCGTGCCGCCCCAGTGGCCGCCGGTCATCGCGTCGACGGCGTCGGCGAACGGCGCCCCGGACCCGGCGAGTTCGCCGTGCGGGACGAGTCCGAAGACCGCCACCGTGCCCAGCAGGTAGACCAGCGCGGAGCCGAGCGTGCCCAGGACGCTCGCGCGGCCCACCGTGCGCTCGGGGTCACGGACCTCACCGGCGCTCATCGCGGCCGACTCGACGCCGAGGAAGCTGTAGAGGAGCAGCGCGGCCGAGGCGGCGAGCGCGCCGGACGCGCTGTCACCCGAGGCGTTGAACGGGCCGAAGTTGTCGGTGTCGATGAAGAAGAGTCCGACGGTGGCGACGAGGAGCAGCGGCACGAACTTCAGGACCGTGGACACGATCTGCACCCCGCCGACCCAGCGGGTGCCCGCGAAGTTCGCGGCGGCGGGCAGCCACAGCGCGGCCGCCGCCACGGCTGCCTCCAGGGCCCGGTTGCCGTCCAACGGCAGCAGTACGTCGGCGTATCCGACGGTCGCGACGGCGAGGGCGGCGATGCTGACCCAGGTCATCGTCCAGTACGACCAGGCCGACAGGAAGCCCGCGAACTCGCCGAACGCGTCGCGCGGGTACACGTACAGCCCGCCGGTGACCGGGCTCCGGCGCGCGAGCTTGCCGAAGAGCAGCGCGAGCAACACCGCGCCCACGGAGAGAACGAGGAAGGCGAGCAGGCTGATCGTGCCGTACGGGGCGACGGTGGCGGGCAGCACGAAGATGCCGCCGCCGATGATGTTGCCCATGACGAGGGCGGTGGCGGCGGCGAGCCCGAAGCGTTTGGGGCGTGAGGACGCCGGGGCCTTCTCGGTCGGCGGTGTGGAGGCGGGTTCTATGGCACCGGTGGCGTCTGCGGAAGGCATGGCGAAGGTCCGTTTGTTCCGTGGGGATGGGAGGGGATGGGGGATCCGTGGGGCGGGGAGGGCGTGATCGTATCCCTCCGTCCCACATCGTGGGCGATCTGTTCATTTACTGGACACAGTGGGGGTGTCGGCCGTGCTTCGACTAGCGTCGTGACATGACCAGCGACACCTCCCGCGACTCTTCCCGCAGCTCCTCCCGCACCCTCGCCGAGGCCTTGTCCACCGGCACCGTCGTCCTGGACGGCGGCATGTCCAACCAACTCGAATCGGCCGGACACGACCTGAGCGACGAGCTGTGGTCGGCCAGGCTGCTCGCCGAGCGGCCCGAGGCGATCGTCGAGGCGCACCTCGCCTACTTCGAGGCGGGCGCGAACGTGGCGATCACCTCCAGCTACCAGGCGACCTTCGAGGGCTTCGCCAAGCGCGGCATCTCCCCCGAGCGCGCCGCCGAACTGCTCGGACTCAGCGTCGAGCTCGCCCGCGAGGCCGCCCGGCGGGCCGAGGCCAAGGGCGTACGCGGGCCGTTGTGGGTGGCGGCGTCGGTGGGTCCGTACGGGGCGATGCTGGCGGACGGCTCGGAGTACCGGGGACGGTACGGGCTGAGTGTGGCCGAGCTGGAGCGGTTCCACCGGCCGCGGCTGGAGGTGCTGGCGGCCGCCCGGCCGGACGTGCTCGCGCTGGAGACCGTGCCCGACGCCGAGGAGGCGGGGGCGCTGCTGCGGGCGGTGCGGGGACTCGGCGTACCGGCGTGGCTGTCGTACAGCGTCGCCGGGGACCGGACGCGGGCCGGGCAGCCGCTGGAGGAGGCCTTCGCGCTCGCCGCCGACGCGGACGAGGTGATCGCGGTCGGCGTCAACTGCTGTGTCCCCGACGACGTGGACGGCGCGGTGGAGACCGCCGCGCGGGTCACCGGCAAGCCGGTCGTCGTGTACCCGAACAGCGGCGAGACCTGGGACGCCGAGGCACGCGCCTGGACCGGGCGCTCCACCTTCGCCCCCGAGCAGGTCACCGGCTGGGAGCGGGCGGGGGCCCGGCTGATCGGCGGGTGCTGCCGGGTGGGGCCGGGGGCGATCTCGGGGATCTCGGAGGCGCTCGGGGCCGCGTAACGCCCGGCGGTTGGGCGGTTGTTTGTCTGCGGGTGCCTCCGGCGGTTGGGCGGTTGGGTTTGTTTTTTGGGTGCGGGGCGGTGGGGGCTGGGCGCGCAGTTCCTCGCGCCCCTGGGTTGGTTGTGGGGCGGGGACGTACCGGGACATCCGAGCGCCACTCTGAGGTAGTCGGGTCGGCCGGGAAGCGCGGCGCTCGGACATCCCGGCACGTCCCCTCACGCCGAAGGCCGGGTGCGGACGAGTGGGGGCCGAGGCCCCTTCAGGGG